>JAEULX010000117.1 GCA_016793685.1 Bradyrhizobiaceae bacterium | reverse complement strand
GGCTGCGGGTCGCCGATCGCGGCCTGCGCGAAGGCATGCTGGTGCAATTGATGCGCGCCGACGGGGTGTGGGACAGGGCCGAAGCCGGCTAGGCGGAGACTGCCCCTAGCACACGGCGACCGTCATCACGCTGCCGGCGATCAGCAACTCGGGAAATTCTCGCGGCTGGTGTCCACGCCAATATGCTTCGGCGCGCCGTCTCGTCGCTTTGAGTTCCTTCTGGAAAGCCGGTCCCGAAACCGACCCGGCCTGCAGGTCAATGCCCGGCGGGAGCAACCCGCCGTCCCGTTCGATGACCGGGCCTGCCACGACGCGACATCGGTGAAGGGCGCCAGCCGGCAGATACGCCGCCTTGAACCGTTCGGCCGCGGCCAGGGTGGGCCAGGCAAAGGTCGAGGCAAGCCGGCTGGGCATTGCGGGAGCAAAGCGCCGGCGGGCATCTTCGAAAATGGCTTCCAATACGGCCATCATCTTGATGACATCGCTTGGATAATCAGATTCCAGACCGAGTTGCTCCGCCGCCGGCCAAGTCGTTGTAGATAGGAGCTTTAGGGATTCGCCCGGTCCCTTCGCGAGAACGGCTTGGATTTCAGAAACCCGGCCGGCAAGCTTGCCCATGTAGTAAGGCCGGAGCATTGTCCCCGGAGCCAGCGGGCGATGCCCGACATGGAACACGGTGAGGTCGCAGCGAACAGGTGATCCGTCTGGCTCCATTTTCACCGCGCCTGTTTCAATAAATCGCAATGATTTCAGATCGCAATATCCGTTCGCCGAAAGTTCGCGTGAAGAGCGGCGGGAGCCGGACGCCGGCGCAGAAGCGCTGGCTCGAGCGCCAGCTCAATGACCCCTACGTCGCGCGCGCCAAGCGCGAGGGGTGGCGCTCGCGCGCCGCCTACAAGCTGATCGAAATCGACGAAAAATACCACCTGCTGAAGCCGGGGGCGCGGGTGGCCGACCTCGGCGCAGCGCCGGGCGGCTGGAGCCAGGTCGCCGCAAAGCGGGTCGGCGCGGCCGAGGGCCGGGGCCGCGTGGTCGCCATCGACCTCCTCGACATGCCCTCGGTTCCGGGCGTCGATTTCCTCACGCTCGATTTTCTCGATCCGGAGGCGCCGGATCGGCTCAAGGCGATGCTGGGCGGGGAGGCGGACCTCGTGCTCTCCGACATGGCCGCCAACGCCACCGGCCACCGGCAGACGGACCATCTGCGGATCATGGCGCTTGCGGAGGCCGCCGCCGAGTTCGCCCGCGAGGTGCTCAGGCCGGGCGGCGGCTTCCTGTGCAAGGTCCTGCGGGGAGGGACGGAAGGAACGCTGCTCGCCGCGCTCAAGCAGGACTTTGCCCAGGTCAGGCACATCAAGCCGGCGGCGAGCCGCTCCGATTCGGCAGAACTCTATCTGCTCGCCACCGGATTTCGTCACGCATCGCGCTGACCGGCAGGCTTTCCCGCCTCGGGCGGGCTTTCCGGGCTGCGCACCGTCAGCTCCTTGCCGGCATCGGCGGGCAGCCAGGCGAAAAAAAGCGCCGATGCGGCGGCAATGCACGCCACGATCACGAAGGCCGGCGGGAAGTCCGGCGCCGACAAAGTCGGATGGTGCTGAAAGCCCAACACGGCCTCGACCGCCAGCGCGCCGACGGCGACGCCGGTCGAAATGGCAAGCTGCTGGGAGACGCTGGCGAGCGAGGTCGCGTGGCTCATGCGGCGCGATTCCAGCTCGGCGAAGGCGATGGTGTTCATGCTGGTGAATTGCAGCGAGCGGAACAGGCCGCCCACCAGCAGCACGGCAACCATGACCCAGATCGGCGTTCCCGGGCCGAACGTCGCGCAGGCCCCGAGCGTCGCGGCGGCAAGCAAGGCGTTGACCGTCAGGGTGCGCGGGAAGCCGAACCGGCGCAGGATGCGGGCGGCGATGGCCTTCATCGTGATCGCGCCGATCGCGGTCGAAAAGGTGATCAGGCCGGACTGGAACGGGGTCATGCCGAGGCCGAGCTGCAGCAGCAGGGGCAGCAGAAACGGCAGCGCTCCTGCGCCGATAC
Organism: Bradyrhizobiaceae bacterium; assembly: GCA_016793685.1. Taxonomy (GTDB): domain Bacteria; phylum Pseudomonadota; class Alphaproteobacteria; order Rhizobiales; family Xanthobacteraceae; genus Rhodoplanes. Next base: position 7,740 of record JAEULX010000117.1, on the reverse strand, counting down.
GGAACACGAATCCGCCCGCCACGCCCGCGCGGAAGGTGGGGAGGCGGAACAAGGTCAGGTCGATGACGGCGGTCGGCGTCCGCCGGGCGTAGAGCACGTAGGCGACCGCCGCCGCCGCGCCGAGCGCGATCAGCGCGAGCACCAGCGGCCGCGGCAGGAAGCCGAGGCCGAGCACGCTCAGGCCGAACGCAAGCCCGGTCACCGCCACGGCGACCAGCGTCATGCCGATGAAGTCGAACGGGTCGGGCGCCTCGGCGCGGACGTTTTCGACGTAGCGGCGCACCATGAAGAAGCCGAGAACGCCGATCGGCACATTGATGATGAAGATCCACGGCCAGGAGGCGTAGGTCGTGATCGCGCCGCCGAGCGGGGGGCCGATCAGCGGGCCGATCAGCGCCGGCATCGTCACGAGCGCCATGGCGTCGACGAGCTTGCTCTTGTCGACCGTGCGCACGAGCACCAGCCGGCCCACCGGCGTCATCATCGCGCCGCCCATGCCCTGAATGAAGCGGGCCAGCACGAAGTGCCACAGCGCCCCGGCAAAGGCGCAGCCGACCGAGCCGAGCACGAACACGACGATCGCCGAGCTGAAGATGGTGCGCGCGCCGAAGCGGTCCGCCATCCACCCGCTGATGGGAATAAAGACCGCAAGCGCAAGCAGATAGGAGGTAACCGCCAGCTTCAGGGCAAGCGGATTGGTGCCGATGTCGGCGGCGATCGCCGGCAGGGCCGTCGCGATCACGGTCGAATCCATGTTCTCCATGAACAGCGCGACCGCGACGATCAATGGCACGAGGCGTTCGCGTGACAGGGGCATCGACGGGCCGTAGCGAACCTGGGTCGGGGGTGACGGTGGCGAAACAGTAGGGAATAGGTTGCCGGCCGACAATCGAGCGCATTGCGCCCGGCGCGCGAACTCCTACATCAAGCTCCACGCGGTCCGGAGCTCACCCATGATCTATATCCTCGCAGCGCTTTTGCCGCCCCTCGGGCTACTGCTGAACGGGCAGCCCATATCGGCGCTGTTCAACCTGCTCCTTCTGGTGGTGTGCGTATTCCTGGGGCTCATCTTTCAGCCGTTGTGGCTGCTGCCGTCGGCGCACGCGATCATCGCCGTCTCCATGAAGCGCGAGCAGCGCCGTCATCGGGACATTGTCGAGGCGATCGAGCGGCATGGCCCTCCGCCCGGCTGGCAGCCCTGACGGGCGCGCGGCGCGGCCGGTTTGGCGCCGGCATCGCGTGATGAGCTAGGCAACGGCCCGCGGGCGTGATAACCACCCTCGCCAACTCCGCATCGGGGATCGCGAGTCGCAGCCACAGGCGCTTGTGGCGCGAAATTTTGGCCCTTTTTTCAATCCCCGGGGGCCGGAGGGGAGCTTGGCATGGCCGATATCCGGAACGGCGCCCCGCGCGAAGCGCTCACCTTCGACGACGTGCTGCTGATGCCCCGCTGGTCCGACGTCCTTCCGTCGGAGGCGGACCTCCGCACGCAGATCACGCGCAACATCTCCCTGAACATCCCGATCGTCGCCTCGGCCATGGATACCGTCACCGAGTCGGCCATGGCGATCGCCATGGCGCAGGCCGGCGGGATCGGAGTTATCCACCGCAATCTCGACCCTGATCTGCAGGCCGCGGCAGTCCGGCAGGTGAAGAAGTTCGAGGCGGGGATCGTGGTCAATCCCGTCACGATCGGACCGGACGCCTCGCTCGCCGATGCGCTCAGGGTGATGGCGGAAAACCGCATCTCCGGCATCCCTGTCGTCAGCAGCGAGGGCGGCGTCAGCGGCAAGCTCGTCGGCATTCTCACCAACCGCGACGTGCGGTTCGCCACCGATCCGCGGCAGAAGGTGTCCGAGCTGATGACCAAGGATCGGCTCATCACCGTGCGGGAAGGCACCAGCCAGGACGAGGCCAAGCGCCTTCTTCACCAGTACCGGATCGAAAAGCTGCTCGTGGTCGATGACGCGTTCCGCTGCGTCGGCCTCATCACGGTGAAGGACATCGAGAAGGCGGTCGCATATCCCAACGCGTGCAAGGACGACCACGGGCGCCTGCGGGTCGCGGCGGCGACCACGGTGGGCCCGCTCGGTTTCGAGCGGACCGAGCGGCTGATCGAGGCCGGCGTCGACCTCGTGGTGGTGGACACCGCACACGGCCACTCCAAACACGTGCTCGAGGCAGTCAACCGCATCAAGCGGCTGTCCAACGCCGTGCAGGTGGTCGCCGGCAACATCGCGACCGGGGAGGGGGCGAAGGCGCTGATCGAAGCGGGCGCCGACGCCGTCAAGGTCGGCATCGGGCCGGGATCGATCTGCACCACCCGCGTCGTCGCCGGCGTCGGGGTGCCGCAGCTGACCGCGATCATGGACGCCGTCGAAGTCGCGCGCGCGGCCGGCACGCCGGTCATCGCCGACGGCGGGATCAAGTATTCCGGCGATCTCGCCAAGGCGCTTGCCGCCGGCGCGAATTGCGTGATGGTCGGCTCACTGCTGGCCGGCACCGACGAGACGCCGGGCGAGGTTTTTCTCTATCAGGGCCGCTCTTACAAGACGTACCGCGGCATGGGATCGGTCGGCGCCATGGCGCGCGGGTCGGCCGACCGCTATTTCCAGCAGGACATCAAGGATTCGTTGAAGCTCGTGCCGGAGGGCATCGAAGGCCAGGTTCCCTACAAGGGGCCGGTCGGCAATGTCCTGCATCAGCTCAACGGCGGATTGCGCGCGGCCCTGGGTTACGTCGGCGCCCGCACCATCGCCGAGCTGCACGAGAAGGCGGAGTTCGTCCGTATTTCCGGCGCGGGCGTGCGCGAGAGCCACGTGCACGACGTGGTCATCACCCGCGAGAGCCCGAACTATCCGACGCGGGTGTGATTTCAGCATTTCCGCGACCCGCCGCCGCGCCGCCGCGAAGCCCGCTGGCAGGGGAAACGGATTTCGCCCATATCACGCGCGCAGACTTTTCTACGGAGCTGATCAATGTCGCTGCAGGCCGTGCTCGCGCCGCTGTTCGTCCAGGTCGTCCTCACATTCGCGCTGCTCGTTTGGCTCGCCTATCAGCGCGTCACGCTGATCAGTAGCGGCGTGGTGAAGCGCACGGACATCGCACTGCGCGAGCCGAACTGGCCGGCGCGCACGCTGCAACTGCAGAACGCCGTCTCCAATCAGTTCGAAGTGCCGGTTCTTTTCTACGCGCTGACGATCCTGTCGATCGTCACCCGCCACGCCGACCTTGCGTTCGTGATCCTGGCCTGGGTGTTCGTTCTGCTTCGGATCATCCACGCCTCCATCCATGTGACCGACAATGACGTTCGCAGGCGCGGGCTGACCTTCATCGCGGCCACCACCGTGCTGATGGTGATGTGGATCCTTTTCATGCTGCGCATTCTGCTCGGGATTTGATGACGCCGGCCGCCCGCCTCTCCGCTGCAATCGACGTTCTCGGCGACATCGAAACGCGCCGGCGCCCGGCGCCCGATGCGTTGAAGGATTGGGGGCTCTCGCATCGCTTCGCCGGCTCGAGCGACCGGGCGGCGATCGCGGGCCTGGTCTATGACGCGCTGCGACGCAGGGCCTCGGCCGGGTACGTGATGGGAGAGGCGACGCCCCGCGCCGTTGCGCTCGGGATGCTGCGGCTCGAACGCGGCCTCGACCCCGACGCGATCGCGCGGCTTGCCGATGGCGCGCGGTATGCGCCGGCACCGCTTACGACCGCCGAGCGGCATGCGCTCGAAGCAAATTCGCTCGCCGACGCGCCCGCTCATGTTCGCGGCGACTATCCGGAATGGCTCGATCCGTCCCTCGCGCGCGTATTCGCCGACGAGCGGGCGGAGGAGGGGGCTGCGCTCGCGCGGCGCGCCCCGCTCGATCTGCGGGTGAACGCGCTCAAGGTCGACCGGGAGAAGGCGGCGCAGGAACTCGCCCATCTTTCGCCGGCGCCCACGCCCTGGTCGCCGTTCGGCCTGCGCATTCTGATCGAGGCCGACGCGAAGAGCCCGCCGATCCACGCCGAGCCGGCTTTTCTCAAGGGCCACGTCGAGGTGCAGGACGAAGGCTCGCAGCTCGCCGCCGTGCTGACGGGGGCGAAGCCGGGCGAGCAGGCGATCGACCTTTGCGCCGGCGGCGGCGGCAAGACGCTCGCGCTCGCGGCGCTGATGGACAACCACGGCCAGATCTACGCGACCGATTTCGATATGCGCCGGCTCGCGCCGATCCACGCCCGGCTTGCGCGCGCGGGCGCCCGCAATGTCCAGGTCCGCACGCCGCGGCGCGGGGACCGCGACGTGCTCGCCGATCAGGCCGGCCGCGCCGACCTCGTGCTGATCGATGCGCCGTGCACCGGCACGGGAACGTGGCGGCGCAATCCGGACGCCAAATGGCGGGTGCGGCCGGGCGCCCTGGCCGAGCGCGTGAAGGAGCAGGCGGGCCTGCTCGACCGCGCAACCTCGCTGGTGAAGCCGGGCGGACGCATCGCCTATGTCACCTGCTCGGTGCTCGCCGAGGAGAACGACGACCAGGTGCGAACTTTCGTCGCGCGCCACCCGGAGTTCGCTCCGGTCGCCGCGGAGGAGAGCGCTTCGGCGCTCGGTATGCGTGCGAATGAATTTCTTGCCGCCGTGCAGGTGAGTCGCGAGGGCCTGTTGATGACGCCGCGGCGCACCGGCACCGACGCCTTCTATATCAGTTTGCTGCAGTGCAACCTGTGAGCCGTAAGCTCATGATTATATGATATTATCAAGTCGAATTGCGCGGCTGCATGGGAGCCGCGACATGGGCGCAGGCCTCTGCGACGAGGGTCGTCATTGCGGCCGGTCGCCTGATCCGCTAACCCCGAGGCATGGCCACCCATGACAAGATCCTCATCGTCGATTTCGGCTCGCAGGTAACTCAGCTCATCGCGCGGCGCGTGCGCGAGGAGCGGGTCTACTCCGAGATCGTTCCCTATCAGAAGGCGGAAGCCGCGCTCGCCGAGATGAAGCCGAAGGGCATCATCCTTTCGGGCGGCCCCGCCTCAGTGCTCGCACCAGGAGCGCCGCTGCCGTCCGCCTCGCTTTACGAGGCGGGCATTCCGATTCTCGGCATCTGCTACGGCGAACAGGCGATGGCCCATCAACTCGGCGGCAAGGTCGAGGCGGGCCACCACGGCGAGTTCGGCCGCTCCGAGGTGCAGATCACCGCTCCGTGCATCATGTTCGACGACGTATGGGCGGTGGGCGAGCGGTACCCGGTGTGGATGAGCCATGGCGACCGGGTGACCGTGCTGCCGCCCGGTTTCCGCACGGTTGCGACCTCGCCGAACGCGCCGATCGCCATGATCGCCGACGACGCGCGCAAGTTCTATGCGACCCAGTTCCATCTCGAAGTGGTGCACACCCCGCATGGCGCGGCGCTCCTGCGCAATTTCGTGCGCAAGGTGGCGGGCTGCGCCGGCGATTGGACCATCCGCGCCTTCAAGGACGAGGCGATCGAGAAAGTCCGCGCCGATGTCGGCAACAACAAAGTGATCTGCGGCCTGTCCGGCGGCGTCGATTCGGCGGTCGCCGCGGTGCTGCTGCACGAGGCGATCGGCAACCAGCTCACCTGCGTGTTCGTCGATCACGGCCTGCTCCGCCGCGGCGAGGCCAAGCGCGTGATGACGCTGTTCCGCGGCAGCTACAACATCCCGCTCGTGCACGTGAAGGCGCGCGACCGCTTTGTCGCAGGGCTCGCCGGCGTCACCGATCCGGAAGAGAAGCGCAAGCTGATCGGCAAGCTGTTCATCGACGTGTTCGCCGAGGAGGCGGAGAAGCTGGGCGGCGCCGAGTATCTCGCGCAGGGCACGCTGTATCCCGACGTGATCGAGAGCACCTCGCCGATCGGCGGCCCCTCGGTCACCATCAAGTCACACCACAATGTCGGCGGCCTGCCCGAGCGCATGCATATGAAGCTGGTCGAGCCGTTGCGCGAACTGTTCAAGGACGAGGCGCGCGCACTCGGCCGCGAACTCGGCCTGCCCGACGTGTTCGTCGGCCGTCATCCGTTCCCCGGTCCCGGCCTCGCCATCCGCTGCATCGGCGAGATCACCGAGGAAAAGCTGGAGATGCTGCGCTACGCCGACGAGATCTACATCGAAGAGATCCGCCGCGCCGGCCTCTACGACGACATCTGGCAGGCGTTCGCCGTGATCCTGCCGGTGAAGACCGTGGGCGTGATGGGCGACGGGCGCACCTACGATCACGTCGTCGCGCTGCGCGCAGTCACCTCGATCGACGGCATGACGGCCGACTTCTATCCCTTCGACATGGCCTTCATCGGCCACGTCGCCACCCGCATCATCAACGAGGTGAAGGGCGTCAACCGCGTGGTCTACGACATTACGTCAAAGCCGCCCGGGACGATCGAGTGGGAATGATTTTTGCCCATCCGCGGGTATCCGAAACTGCGCCACGGTACGATCTAATGCACTGAAAAATAAATATATTCTTTCCGATAACGATCAGCAGCTATCGATGGGCATAGATCGCGGGTGGTGGCCTGCCTGACGGATCTCGCACATATTGATCGTCGTGAAAATTGAAAGTATCGTTAGGGGAATGAGGCTCCTGACGGTACTTTTTTTTATTTAAGTCGATGATCTCGTACAATTTTCTCGGATGGAGCCTCCCAAAACCGCGTGACGGTACTTTTTGCGAGGTGGCCCAGAATGTTGACCGATGCGGCGCTCAAGGCTCTGAAACCAAAAGAGAAAATGTACAAGGTGACTGACCGGGATGGCATGTATGTGCGCGTCGCACCGACAGGCGCGCTGTCCTTTAGGCTTGACTAACGGTTGAACGGGCGACGCGAGACCGTCTATCTTGGCAAGTACGGGCGAGACGGAATTTCGCTCGCCCGGGCTCGCGAGCTGTGCCTGGACGCTCGGCGGGCGATCAGCGAGGGGCGTTCCCCGGCCATCGAGAAGCAGCGGGAGAAGCGCCGGATCAAGGAAGCCAAGAGCTTCGGTGAGTTCGGCGAGAAGTGGCTAATCAGTGCGCCGATGGCCGACAGCACGCGCGCGATGCGTCGCTCGATCTTCCAGCGCGAACTCATGCCGGTTTGGCGCAATCGGCTCCTCACAGAGATCACGCCGGACGACCTGCGCGCCCATTGCGGGAAGATTGTCGATCGCGGCGCGCCGGCGACGGCGATCCACGTGCGCGACATCCTCAAGCAAATTTACGGGTTCGCCATCCTGCATGGCGAGAAGGTCGCAAACCCGGCCGACGACGTCGGCCCCGCGTCTATCGCGACGTTCGCACCGAAGGATCGCTCGCTATCTCCTACCGAGATCCGGATCATGCTCAGGCAGCTCGAGAACGTCGCGACCCTACCGACGATCCGGCTGGGGATGAAGCTGTATCTGCTGACGATGGTCCGCAAGAGCGAACTGCAGGATGCAGTCTGGGACGAGGTGGATCTCGAGAACGCCGTCTGGACTATACCGAAGGAGCGCATGAAGCGATCGAAGGCGCACAACGTCTATCTCTCGCGTCAGACGCTCGACATCATGATTGCGCTCAAGACCTGCGCCGGCAACTCACGATACGTGCTGCCGTCCAGGTATGATGCCGACGCACCAATGTCGCGCGCTACGTTCAACCGCGTGACCTATGCAGTCGTCGAGCAGGCCAAGAAGGAGGGGCTGCCGCTGGATCCGTTTACCGTCCACGATCTGCGCCGCACCGGTTCGACGTTGCTCAACGAGTTGGGCTTTAATAGCGAC
>JAEULX010000091.1 GCA_016793685.1 Bradyrhizobiaceae bacterium | reverse complement strand
GCATGAATCACAGTTCGCAACCCTCGCACATGAGTCAAATTAGCCGGTGCAAGCCACTAGGAGACCCGCGCCGGAGCGGTCGAACTGCGCATTCCCAAGCTGCGCAAGGGCTCCTACTTCCCAGGCTTCCTCAAGATGCGTGCGAGCGTCGCGGCGACGCTGCTCAGTAGTAAAAATGCCGCGGGGAGGGGTTGATGGTAGTGAGTCGCGAGATCAACTAAATCATTGATTTCATTGCTTGGTAGCGGAGGAGGGATTTGAACCCCCGACACACGGATTATGATTCCGCTGCTCTAACCAGCTGAGCTACTCCGCCAAGACCAACCGTCACACGCCTGGCGTTCACCGCGCCGCGGCGCGCAAAAGCGATCGGGGCACACCGTCTACCAGCACGCGGCGACCTGCGCCACTCCCCACATAGGGCATTCGCACCGCCTTTCCAAGCATGCCGATTTCAGGCATGCCGATTTCAAGCATGCCGATTTCAAGCATGCCGATTCCAAGCATGGCGGATCCGGCAACCCGGTCCTGGCGCGGCCGGCGATCCGCGCGCCCCCCGCATGGGATGCGCCGCCTCCTCCCGAAGCGTCCGCGGGCGCCTCCCGATCAATTCAGCCGCTGGGACGGAGGCGTAGCCTCCACCACCCGCGTAGCGATCGGGCTTGCCTGGTGGTGAACCATGCGCCACTCGCTGCCGATCAGCCGGAACAGGTTGGTCGCCGCGAGCGCGACGCCTGCGCCGCTGACGATTTCGACGCACAACACACGGCCCTCGTCTCCGGACATGATCACCTGTTCGTCGCGATAGGCGAGCCGTTCGCGATCCGAATTGCCGAGAATGTTGCGGTAGGATTCGAGCACGACCTTTCGGCCGACCAGCGCGGGCCATCCGGGGTGAACGCAGGAGACGCCATCGTCATCCGCCCAGATTTGGCTCATCTCGGCGTAATCGCCTGTCTCAAAAGCGTGGTAATAGGCGGCATTGGCGGCGAGAATGGCGCGGGCGTCGGTCATTCTTGTCAGGTGCAGGAATCCCCGAGCGGAATCAATTGGGAAAATCGGTGACGCTGGCAGAACTCGGGTCGGGAACCGGCGTGCAGGTCATGCACGACCGGGTCGCCGGGCGCGTGCGCTTCCGCCATCCCGCGCTTGTCGCCCGCAATGAGCTGGTTGCGGCCGTCACGGCGGCGCTCGCCGGACGCCGCGGCGTGCTCTCGGTGCGCGCCAGCGCATTGACCGGAACGGTGCTCGTCGCATACGGCCCGCCGGCCACCACCGCCAATCTCGCGCTGGCGCTCGACGCGGCTGTTGCCGGCGCGCCATTGCCGCCCGGCGACAAGGCGCCGCCACCCGCGCATGCGATCGCGACCCCGGCCGGCATCGCGCCCGCTGCCGCGTCGCTTGCGTGGCACAGCCTGCCCCTCTCGGATACGGCCGATGCGCTGCGGACCGGGCTTGCCGACGGGCTCGCGGACGGCGAAATCGCGCAGCGCCTGGCCGAGTTCGGCCGCAACGAGCTGCGCCGGGCGGAATCGCGGCCGACCATCGCCATCCTGGCCGAACAGATGACCAGTCTGCCGATCGCGCTGCTGGGCGCGTCGGCCGTCCTTTCAGTATTGACCGGCGGGATCGCGGACGCCGCGGTCATCGCCGCGGTCGTGCTGCTCAATGCCGGCATCGCCACGGCCACCGAACGTCAGGCCGAGCAGACGATCCTCGGCCTCTCCAGCTATGCGCTCAAGCCGGTCACGGTGATCCGCGGCGGACAGCGGCGGCTGGTGGACCCCGTCGACCTGGTTCCCGGCGACGTTGTGGTGGTCGAGCGCGGCATGCTGGTGCCCGCCGATGCGCGGCTGTTTGCCGGCGATGATCTGACGATCAACGAATCGGCGCTGACCGGCGAGGCGCTCCCCGTGCACAAGGAAGCCGGCATCGTCCTGCCGGCGGACACCGGCTTGCCGGACCGGCGCAACATGGTGTTCCGCGGCACCGCCGTCACCGGCGGTTCCGGCATGGCCGTGGTCACCGCCACCGGCCCGTCAACCGAGATCGGCCGCGTGCAGCAGCTCCTCGGCGCCGTCCGCCCGCCGGAGACGCCGATCCAGCGCCAGCTCGGCGACGTCGAGCGGGAGCTCATCATCGTCAACGGAGCGATCTGCGCCGCGGTGTTCGGGCTCGGCCTGCTGCGCGGCCACGGGCTGCTGCCGATGCTGCGCAGCGCCATCTCGCTCGCGGTCGCGGCCATCCCCGAGGGCCTGCCCGCGGTCGCGACGACGACGCTCGCCCTCGGCATCCAGGATATGCGCCGGCGCGACGTGCTGGTGCGCAAGCTCGAGGCGGTCGAAACGCTCGGCGCGATCGAGGTCATCGGCCTCGACAAGACCGGCACGCTCACCGAGAACCGCATGGCGACGGTCGCCTTCGACACCGCTGGAGAGGACCTGCGCCACGACGACGGCCGGCTCACGCTCGGGGGAAAGACCGCCGGCGAGCCGACGCGCGCCGTCGTCCGCCGCCTGCTCGAAGTCGCAGCCCTCTGCAGCGAAGCCATTGTCCGCCTCACGCCGAAGGGTTTCGCGGTGGAAGGCACGCCGACCGAGAGCGCGCTGCTCGAAGCGGCGCTCGCCTTCGATGTCGATATCGCGCAGCTTCGTACATCCGCCCGCGTGATCGCGACGGTGGGACGCGGCGATGGCCGCAAGCGCATGAGTACGCTGCACGCGACGGCGGACGGCGGCCGCCTGCTCTGCGTCAAGGGCGATCCCGTGGAGGTGTTCGCGCGCTGCTCCGCCTATCGCACGGCCGGCGGCGTTGCGCCTCTCGACGAAGACACGCGCGCCGCAGTCCTCAAAGCCAATGATCGCATGGCCGGCCAGGCGCTGCGCGTGCTCGGCGTCGCCGTCGGCGACACGGGCGGCGATCCGCGCGACGAACGCGACCTCGTCTGGCTCGGCCTTGCCGGGATCGCCAACCCGATCAGGCCGAGCGTGCCGCCCGCGCTGCGGCAGCTGCGCAAGGCAGGCATCCGTCCCGTGATGATCACCGGCGACCAGAGCGCAACGGCATTCGCCATCGCGCGCGATCTCAACCTCGCTTATGACGGCGAATTGAAAGTGCTGGAGGCGGGCCAGATCGCGGGACTTGCGCCGGAGGTGCTGACGGCGCTGGCGGCGCAGCCGCAGGTGTTCGCGCGCGTGAGCCCGGTCGACAAGCTCAACATCGTGAAAGCGCTGCAGGCCGACGGCCACATCGTCGCGATGACCGGCGACGGCATCAATGACAGCCCGGCCCTGCGCGCCGCCAATGTCGGCATCGCCATGGGCGGAGCCGGCACCGACGTCGCGCGCGAAGTCGCCGACATCGTGCTCGCAGGCGACGACCTCGAGGGCATCATCGAGGCCATCCGGCTCGGCCGCGCCACCTATGCCAACATCCGCAAGGTTCTGCGCTATCTCGTTTCGACCAATGCTTCGGAGACCTTGGTCATGCTGGGGGCGGCGATCGTCGGCGGCCCGGAGCCGCTGACGCCGATGCAGCTTCTATGGCTCAATCTTGCGTCCGATCCGCTGCCGGCGCTCGCCCTCGGCCTGGAGGCGCCGGAGCCCGACGTGCTCGACGAGCCGCCGCATGATCCGCGCGCGCCGATTCTCGCGCCGGCCGATTTCCGCCGTATCCTGCGCGAAGGCGTGGTTCTCGGCGCCAGCGCGCTTTCCGGTTATTTCCTGGCAGGTGGCGCGACGGGCGCTGTGCAGGCGCGCACGATCGTGTTTCACGGATTGACGCTCAGCCAGATCGTGCACGGCCTCTCCTGCCGCTCGGAAACGCACGGGATCGAGCAGACTCTGTTCCGCCGTCCGAACCCGACGCTTTTCACCGCCGTGGCGCTCTCCGCAGCGCTGCAGCTCGGCGTCCAGATATTCCCGCTCACGCGACGTCTGTTCGGCCTCGCCCCGCTCAGCTTGCGCCAAAGTCTCGGCATTGCCGGCATGGTGGCGGCCAGCACGGTCGGCAACCGCGTGATCGGCTACCTTGTCCACGATGGTCCGGGCCCGCGCCCGCCTGTGGTGCGTTGAGAGGCGACAATGCCGCGCGACATGATTTTCACATCCGAATCGGTGACCCCGGGCCATCCGGACAAATTGTGCGACCAGATCAGCGATGCGGCGATCGACGCCTTCCTGCGCCACGACCCCGCCGCGCATGCCGTGGTCGAATGCGCGGTCGCGACCGGCGTCGTGTTCCTTGCCGCGCGCTTTGCCGCCGAAGCCGTGATCGATCTGCCGTCGCTCGCCCGCAAGGTGATCGCCAATGTCGGCTATGTCGAGGGCGGCTTCGATGCGCGCAGCTGCTCGATTCTGACCAGCCTCGTCGAACTCCCCAAGAGCATGCGCCAGCCGGCCTGCGTGAAGCCCGACGAGGAGGCGATCGCGGCCTGCTCCGCGCTCGACCAGGCGAATGTGTTCGGTTACGCCTGTCGCGAGACGCAAGAACTGATGCCGCTGCCGATCAGCCTCGCGCACCGGATCGCGCGGGCGCTCGACCGGGCGCGTCCGCATCTGCCCTGGCTGTCGCCGGACGCCAAGACCCAGGTCTCGATCGAGTACCGTGACCGTCGCCCGCTCCGCATCCATACCGTGACAGTCACCGCAGCGGTGGCGGCGGGCACGCCGAGCGGCCAGGTCGAAGAAGGCCTGCGCGCGGCCGTGGCCAAGACCTTCGACGATGCCGACATGCGGCCCGACGGCCGGACGGCGATCAATGTCAACGCCGGCGAACCCTACGAAATCGGCGGTCCGGCGCGGCATGCCGGCCTGACCGGACGCAAGAACGGCATCGACACCTACGGGGAGATCGCGCGGCAAAGCGGCGCGGCCTTGTCCGGCAAGGACCCTTCGCGCATCGACCGCATCGGCGCTTATGCCGCGCGCCACGCCGCCAAGAACGTGGTGGCGGCGGGATTCGCCGAGCGCTGCGAGGTGCACCTTGCATACGCGATCGGCCGCGCGGAGCCACTGAGCCTGTCGGTTACGAGCTTCGGCACCGGAGCTATTCCCGACCAGGATATCGCCGCCCGCGTCGAAAACGCGGTCGATTTCCGGCCCGCCGCCATCATGCGGCGCTTCGGCCTGCGCACCCAGCCGGGGCTCCGCGGCGAGCAGGGCTTTTACCGGCCGCTCGCGGTGTACGGCCATTTCGGCCGGCCGGACCTCGACCTTCCCTGGGAGGCGACCGACCTCGTCGACGCATTGCGCGGCTGACGAACAGCTCCGAGCATTTTCAGGCGAAGTGGCCTCCGGTTCGCCGTCAGAAAATGCGGCACCACAGAGAGAAATAGAGCGAAGCCCGATTCTATCGAACCGAGATTCGTTCGAGCGCGCTCCGATCACGCCCGCGGGGCGCGGTAGAGCACATCCGGATCGACGCGCCGCAGGTCGGTCACCCCGGTGAGCATCATGGTGATCTCGATCTCGCGCCGGATGAGGTCGAGCGCAATGGCGCAGCCCTTCTCGCCCATCGCCGCTATTCCGTAGAGATGGGCGCGCCCGATCATGCAGCCGCGCGCGCCCAGCGCGAGCGCCTTCATAACGTCCTGACCCGAGCGGATGCCGCCGTCGAACAGCACTTCGACCCGGTCGCCGACCACCCGCGCGATCTCGGGCAGAGCCGCGATCGACGCCGGCGCACCGTCGAGCTGCCGCCCGCCGTGATTCGACACGACGATCGCGTCCGCACCGACCGAAACCGCGGTCCGCGCGTCATCGACGTCGAGAATGCCTTTGATGACGAGCTTGCCGGGCCACAGACCGCGGATCCACTCCATGTCCCGCCAGTTGAGCGTCTGGTCGAAATGTTCGGTGGACCACTCGCCCGCGCCCATCATGCTCACGCGGCCCTTGTTCAGGTAGGCCTCGATATTGCCGAACGTCTTGCGCTTGCTCCTGAGCACGCCGAAAAACCAGCCGGGCTTGGTCGCGACATCCCATATGTTGCGCAACGTGACCCGCGGCGGAACCGTGAGCCCGTTCTTGATGTCGGAATGACGCTGGCCACGCAGCGGCAGATCGACGGTGACGACGAGCGCGGAGCACTGCGCCGCCTTCGCGCGCTCGATCATCGACTCGCTGAAGCCGCGGTCGCGCAGGACGTAGAGCTGGAACCAGAACGGCCGGCTGATCGCGGCGCGGATGTCCTCGATGGTCGCAATCGACATCGTGGACAGGCAATAGGGAATGCCGGCCGCCTCGGCGGCGCGGGCCGCGAGAATCTCGCCGCCGCCGCGCAACAGGCCGGTCAGCCCGGTCGGCGCGATCGCGAGCGGCATCGCGACCTTGTCGCCTACCAGCTCGGTCTCGAGCGAGCGGCCGGTCGTATCGACGAGCACGCGCTGCCGAAAGCGCAACGCCTGCAAGGCGTCGGAATTCGCCCGGAGCGTGATCTCGTCGTAGGAACCGCTTTCGACATAGTCGAACAGCGCCCGCGGAACGCGCCGTCGCGCAAGTTCGCGCAAATCGGCGATATTCGTGATCGGCCTCAAGATCGCCCCCCAAACCGCGACTGGCTGGAGCGAATTCTATTCCGGTTGAACTGGAATCCGCTCGGTGTCTTTTTTTGTGAGCGCAAATCCCGCGACGAACCGGTTGTCGCGTCGCTTGAAGACGCTCAGGCGAGGCTGCGACGGAATTGTCCGGTCTTGCGATAGCGCCACAGATAGGACGGGACGATCGTCTCGACCGACCGCGCTTCGATGCCCAGCCCCTGCAAGGTGCGCCCCTCGCCCTGTGCGGCGGCGGAGACGACGTTGTCCTGCTTCAGGAGTTCCACCTGATCCGGCGTCAGCGGCGGCACGGGCAGGTATTTCAGAAACTGGCCCATGAACTTGGCCGCCCAGAACGGGACCGGCAGCAGCAGGCGGCGGCGGGCGATCGTCGCGAGCACGAATTCCATCAGTTCCTTGAACGTGTAGACCTCGGGTCCGCCCAGTTCGTAGATCGTGCCCGGCGTGGTCTCGTTGCCGACCGCCTTGGCCACCGCCTCGCCGACATCGCCGCCGAAGACGGGCTGGAACCGGGTATGGCCGCCGCCGACCAGCGGCAGGAACGGCGACAGGCGCGCCATCGCCGCGAATTTATTGAAGAAATCATCGTCGGGCCCGAAGATGACCGAGGGACGGAACACGACGGCGTCGGGCGCCGCCGCAAACACCGCCGCTTCTCCCAGTCCCTTGGTGCGGGCGTAGTCGGCCGTCGCGTTCTCGTCGGCGCCGATGGCGGACACATGAACAAGACGCGCGCCCTGGGCCGCTGCGGCGCGGGCGACAACTTCGGCGCCGCCCGCATGCACGGCGGAAAAGCGCTGGCGGCCGCGCTCGAACAGGATCCCGACCAGGTTGACGACGACCGCGCTGTCGCGAACCGCCGCCTCGACGGAGGCCGGATGACGAAGATTGGCCTGAACCGCGTGAATCTGGCCGACGCGGCCGAGCGGCTGCAGCTCGAAGGCAAGGTCGGGGCGGCGCACGGCGGCGCGGATGCGATA
>JAEULX010000016.1 GCA_016793685.1 Bradyrhizobiaceae bacterium | reverse complement strand
TTCGTTGTTGTTGCGCGATTAGGTGTCCGTGCCTGGCCGCACCGGCCGGCGGTCGACGTCCGCTCGCCGCCTGCGTTTGAGCTGGACGTGAGACGCGTGCCCGGATAGCGGCGTCTTCAGCTTACGCATTTTGGCAAAGCGGGGCCCGCCGTCGTCGCAGCACGAGCGATCGCGATTTCGCCGGGACAAGAAAGCACCAGGCGAAGCGCTGTCCGGCGAAGCGCTGTCCGTCGCCGAAAATGCGATCAGGACGGGGGATTGGCAACGGCAGGGCGGCGGCGCTCTTCAAAAACAAAAAGCCCCGGGCGATCGCCCGGGGCTTTTGCTGCAAGAGCGGAGCAGATCAGTAGCGGGCCACGAGGGGCGCGCCGCCGCCGAAGCGGTAGTTCAGGCCGATCTTGGCGGTATGAATGCCGTCCAGCTCGTGGTTCCAGCAGTAGGAGCCGACCGGGACGAGGGCAGCGTTCGTGTTGGTTCCGCAAGCCGACACGTTATCCAGGCCGATGAACATATACTCGGCCTTGACGCTCCAGTTCCAATCGAACGCCCATTCGATGCCGCCGCCGACGGTCCAGGTCGCAAGCGACTCGCTGGTGCTGGCGACGAAGAAGGGATTGGCGATCGGGTCGGTCACGGTCGCTTCGACATCGACAAAGGCGACGCCGCCCTTGATGTAGACCATCGCGCGATCCCAGGCGTAGCCGAGACGGGCCGTGGCCATGCCGTACCAATCGCCGACCTTGACCGACGAATTGATGCTCTGGAGCACATCGAACGGGTCGAGGGCCGACGAAGTCAGGCGGAGATAGCCGATTTCACCTTCCGCGCCGATCACCCAGGGCGATCCGATCGGCTGCCAGTTACAGCCGAGCGTGCCGCCGCCGAGGACGCTGCTCTTCAGGTCGTAATTCCAAACGTCGTAGAAGCCCGAGAACGGAAAATCGTAACCGTTGACGTCAGAGGCCCGGGCGGCTTCTGCGTTCCAGGCGCCGCCGACATAGCCGCCGACATAGCAGCTGGTCCAGTTGTAGACCGGGGCGACGACAGGCCGCGCCGGCAGGGGCCGAAGGTCGGCGGCCGACGCAACGCTGGCAAAGCCCAGAACCGCGACTGTTGCGAGCAGGATCTTTTTCATAACAGCCCCTCCATGCGGGTATCTAAATTCGAAATCCCAGGGGCGCACTCTAAGGATTTTCGCAACCGGAAAGGTGGCAAATTGGCCACATGCCGTAGACAACTTCATATGCCCGCGTGCGATCCGGCCTGAAATTCCGGGTACTTCGGCTAATTCCTTCGCAGGATGCTTACTCTTTGAGCACGAATTCTGATTAGCCCAAGCTCTTGGAAGGTATTCGGACCGGCTCGGAAAGACCGCTGCCCTCGACTCGATGATTAGAATACCTCTGAAGCAGCCCGGGCTTGTGTGACGCCCCATCCCCTGATAAGAACAAAAAATGAACATGGATGCGGTGCGGCGGCCGATGACGTCCGACGGACGTGTTCCGGCATGGTTTTCTTCCGCATAAGTCCAATCCGATTCTCCCGGCCCTTGTCGTCGCGGCGAGTAGGTGATTGGGTTCAGCGAACCGGGCGTTCCGCGGCGGCGTGCGCCGCCGCCATCCGGAAAAAATCGATGGAACTCGCTTTGACGGCCTGGTTGATGGCGTGGAGCGCTTAGGGAGGGAGATCAGACGATGGCCGGTTCGGTCAACAAGGTGATCCTGATCGGCAATCTCGGGGCCGATCCGGAAATCAGGCGGACGCAGGACGGACGGCCGATCGCCAATTTGCGCCTGGCGACGTCGGAGACTTGGCGCGACAAGGGATCCGGCGAACGGCGCGAGAAGACCGAGTGGCATCGCGTCGTCATCTTCAATGAGAACTTGTGCCGCGTGGCCGAGCAATATCTCAAGAAGGGCTCGAAGGTTTACATCGAGGGGCAACTGCAGACGCGCAAATGGACCGACCAGCAGGGGGTCGAACGCTATACGACGGAAGTCGTGCTGCAGAATTTTCGCGGCGAACTGACCTTGCTCGATCGCGCCGGCGGAGGCGGGGGTGGGGAAGGGTTCGATCAGGGGGGTGGCGATTTCGGAGCGGCGGGGCCGACGGCCGGCCGCGACCGGCAGCCGGCGATGTCGGGCTCGCGCCGGAATGAGCTCGACGACGATATTCCGTTTTGATGTGCGCGCCGGATTGGTAGCCACAGGTTCGGTCGATTGCCGATGCAGACGCTTGCCGCTTCCCTCCTGCAGGGTCTGAAGGCGCACGGAGCGCGCGAATTGTTCGGCATTCCGGGCGACTTCGTGCTCGCCTTTTTCAAGGTGGTGGAGGAGAGCGGCATCCTCCCCTGCGTCACGCTGAGCCACGAGCCCGCCGTCGGCTTCGCCGCCGACGCCGCCGCGCGCTATAATTCGGGTTTGGGCGTCGCCGTCGTCACCTACGGCGCCGGGGCCTTCAACCTCGTCAACGCGATCGCCGGCGCCTATGCCGAGCGCTCTCCGGTCGTCGTCATCGCCGGGGCGCCGGGGGCGGGCGAGCGGGCGAGCGGGTTCCTCCTGCACCACCAGGCGCGCTCGGTCGATACGCAATTCGCCGTTTTCAAGGAGATCACCTGCGATCAGGCGATCCTGACCGATCCGGTGACCGCGCCGCAGGAAATCGCCCGCGTTTTGCGTAGTGCGCGCGAGCGCTCGCTTCCGGTCTATATCGAACTGCCGCGCGACATGGTGGACGCGCCGGTCGCGCCCGTTCCCGTGCTGCCGCGCCGCGTCGCCGACCCCGAGGCCTTGCGCGAATGCACCGACGAGATCGTCGCAAAGCTTGCCGCAGCCTCTTCGCCGGTCCTCATGGTCGACGTCGAGATTCGCCGCTACGGCTTGGAGGACAAGATCGAGACGCTCGCCCGCACCCTGGGCGTTCCCGTGGTGACGACCTTCATGGGCCGTGGCCTGCTCGGAAGCTCCTCCGGCGTCGTCTGCGGCACCTATCTCGGCAGCGCCGGCGATCCGGCGGTAACGCAGCTCGTGGAAGAGGCGGACGCTCTGCTGCTTCTCGGAGTGATCGTCTGCGACACCAATTTCGCGCTGTCGCAGAAGAGCTTCGACTGGCGCCGCACCGTCCTCGCCATCGACCGCACCGTGCGGGTCGGCCATCACGTCTATCCCGACCTGCCGCTCGAGGACTTGGTCGACGCCCTGCTTGCGCGCGCCGGCGAAATCCGCTCGGTATGGCCGCGGCCGGCGCCGCCCCGCGCCGCCTATCCGCGCGGGCTGGTCGCCGACGATCAGGCGATCACCCCGACCGATATCGCTGCGGCGATCAACGATCTGTTCGATCGCCATGGCGCCATGCCGATGACGTCCGATGTCGGCGATTGCCTGTTCACCGCGCTGGAGATCGACAATACGGCGCTCGCCGCCCCCGGCTATTACGCCGGAATGGGATTCGGCGTGCCGGCCGGCATCGGCGTCGCCGCCGCGACCCGCGAGCGTCCGCTCATCCTGGTGGGCGACGGCGCATTCCAGATGACCGGCTGGGAACTCGGCAATTGCCGCCGCTACGGGCTCGACCCGATCGTCGTGCTTTTCAATAATTGCAGCTGGGAAATGCTGCGGGTGTTCCAGCCGGAATCGCAATTCAATTATCTCGACGATTGGAATTTCGCCGCGACCGCGCCCGCGCTGGGCGGCTATGGCGAGCGGGTTGCGACGCGGCGCGAACTCATCGAATCCCTCGAACGCGCGGTCACGCGCCGAGGGCGGTTCTCGCTGGTCGAGGTCATGCTGGCGCGCGGGACGACCTCGCGGGCGCTCGCCCGCTTCGTCGCCGGCTTCAAGCTATCCCGCGACCGTGCGGCGCAGAAGTAAGTCGCAAATTCTGCCTTCGCCGATTGCCCCTGCCGCGCAAACTCGCTAGCAACCGCTGTCTCGCGAACGAAAAGGGGGCGGCGTTGGCGTCTCACCAACAAGGCGGCGCATTTTCGATCGTTCGCTCGGAGGGAGCGTTCATCGCCGGCGCAGCGACGACGATTTTGTTTCTGGTTTTCGGCGACGCATGGCTCGCCGATCTGACGAATATCTTCAAGGTCAGCCTGCTGTTCGCCTGGATATTCGCCGCCATATTGTGGTGCGCTTTCCGCGTCGTCCATCACGCCGACTGCCTCGCCGTGCTGCTCGGCGAACCTTACGGCACATTGATCCTCACGATTGCGGTGATCGCCATCGAGGTGTCGCTCATCGTCGCGATGATGCTCACAGGCGGCGCCGAACCGACGCTCGCGCGCGATACCATGCTGGCGGTGGTGATGATCGTGCTGAACGGCATGGTGGGAGTGGCGCTGCTGCTGGGCGGGCTCCGGCACGGCGAACAGGAGTTCAACTTGCAGGGGGCGCGGGCGTTTCTCGCGGTCTTGGTGCCGCTGACGACCATCTGCCTGATCCTGCCGCGATTTACCGCGTCCACGGCCGAGCCGACGCTCACCTCCGTCCAGGCGGTCCTGTTCGCAACGATGACGGTCGTGCTCTACGCGACGTTTCTGGCGATCCAGACGCGCCGTCATCGCCATTTCTTCATGCAGCCGGGCGCCGCCGGCAACGCGCATGCCGGTGAGGACGACGATGACGGCCACGAGGATCTCAGTCCCCGATCGGTCTATTACCACGCCGTCTTTCTCGTCCTCACGATGCTTCCGATCGTTCTTCTCGCCAAGCGGCTTGCCGTTCTGCTCGACTACGAAATCGCCGCGCTGGGCGCGCCGCCGGCGCTCCGCGGCGTCCTCGTTGCAACCTTGGTGCTGACGCCGGAGGCGCTGGCCGCGTTCAAGGCGGCGCTTGCGAACAGGCTGCAGCGCTCGGTGAATATCTGCCTGGGCTCGGCTCTGGCCACGATCAGCCTGACGGTTCCGGCCGTTCTAACCATCGGCCTGCTGATCGGGATGAAAGTCGTGCTGGGAGTGACCGACGCCGATATGGTGCTGGTCATCCTCAGTCTGGCGCTCAGCATGCTGTCCTTTGGCGGCGTTCGCACCAACATGCTGCAGGGAGCCGTGCACCTGGTGGTGTTTTTTGTGTATCTCGTGCTGATCTTCAATCCGTAAGACGCCGCCGCGGGGCGCCCGCCCTGGCCGGCGCGAGCGCCGCGCGACCGTCCGACGAACAGCAGTTTGCCGCCGGCCGGCAATGAGATTTCAGTGGCGAAAATCCTTCGGGAAGAGCTCGGACACCTCGGGCCTGAAGGAAAAATCCGTAATCAGCCAGCCGTCCGTGTTCTTCTTCATGATGAACCGGAAATACATGTATTCGGCCTGGCGATACAAGGCGACGTAGATGATCTCGCGCAGCGCGCCGCCATATTTTTCGTCGACGACCTTCTCCATGAACACGGGTGCGCCGAACTGCTGAAGGACGCGCAACTTCTCGGCAAACTGGTCGAAGTTGTTCGACTTGTCGATCAGGGCAAGGTAGCTGCGGGCGAATTCATCGGTCTTTCCTTGCGCGATGTCCTTCAGCCCCTGTTCGATCCATTTGCCGGGATCGGGGACGAGCGCAATGTCGGCGCGGGCGGGCGCCATGGCGGCAACGAACAACCATGCGATGACGGCGAGAAAACGAAAGGGCATGGACGGCTCCATTGATGGGGGGAGGCTCTGAACTGATACCAGCCGCAGGCGGAATGATACGAGGCCTTTGTGATAACGCGACGGTTTCTACCGCAACTGGATACCGGGCGCGCGTCGTGTTCCGACTTCAGGAATGTTGCCGAAGGCGGCGAGCGCGGGCAAGCGCCGGACGCGGCGGAGGTCATTGCGGGCTATCCACGCGCACCAGCGCCCAATCCCGTTCGCTCTCGGGACTGAGACGCGTGCATCGCGGGCCGAGCAGGGTCTGCAGTGGCTCCTGCCGTTCCTGCGTTTCCGGCCCGCGGCGGATCTCCGCAATAATCCGCGGCTGCAGGAAAGCGAAGGAGACGCCCTTGCGCTGCAGGAAATCACAGAGCGGCTCCTGCCTGTCCCAGGAGTTCAGCAGCGAATAGTCGAAGAAGCGTGTTCCCGTGGGAGCAAGGCGCAAATAGTTCGCCAGTTCTCCGGCGTAATCTCCAATCAGGACCGCCTTGTCTTTTCCCGTCAGAAGAGGCGCGAACGGCTGAAGCCGGAGATAATTCGCATAAAGCGGGCGGGCGGCGGAAACGCCGCCGTAGTAGCCCGGCCACAGGAGCAGGGCCAGGAACGCAACGACGAAGCAGGCGGCATTCGTCTGCCGGGTGAAGCGGTGCGTGAGCGCCGCCAGCGACAGTCCCATGACCGCCATGAGGCAGACGGTGACGCTGAACAGATATGAAGGGCGCGGGCGCTGAGTAAGGACGATCGCCAATCCCGTGACGAGCAGGGCTGCGGCCAGTACGAAGAAGCCTCTGCACTGCAAAAAGTATTCCCGGTACGTGCGCCGATGGCGCAGCATGGTCGGCACGGACGCGACAACCACCACGAAATACAGGAGCGAAAGCCAGGTCGCCCGGGTACTGTGTGCGCTGACGTCCGCATAGTCGGGGTTCACTGCGCCCGAGGTGGAATTGAACAGCGCGACCTGAAGCCCGTTCCCAAGCAAACTGAGATTCCACCAGAAGTGGCGGACGACTGCCGCGGGATTATGAATCATCATCTCGCTCAGCCGGGGCAATTCGCTGCCGAAGGTCTGCTGCATCAGCGGGCCGCATTCCGTCCACGGGCTGAAGGTCAGTTCGGGGTGCCGCTGGATATGGCCGAACGCATAGACCTGACACATGTTGAGCGTGTGCTTGACGTTGGCGGCCTCGCGGATGTCGGGAAATTTCCGGATGGAATGCGAATAGAAGAACAGGATCAGCGCCGACGCCAGCGCCAACGGGATGAGGTAGGCTGCCGAGCGCATGAAAAGGGGCCGCCATTCAACACGTCCGTCCGCTCGCGCGGCGCGGTATTCCTCGAACAGGCAGTAGATGGCGAACAGGAGCGTCGCGATGCTGACCTCGTTGCGCACGAGCACAGTGATGACGAGCAGCGCCGCGAGCACCATGCCTCTTTGCAGCGATGTCGGTCGCGTGGTCGCAATGAGAAAAGCGACGAGCATCGGCAGCAACCCGAACAGGTGCACTTCGTAGAGCGTATCGTGATTGATCGGAAGGATGCTCCACCACACCGCAATCAGCAGCGCGATCCCGGGAGGAAGCAGCCGGCGCATCACCGCCAGCACGCCGACGGAGGCGAGAAGGACGATTGCGACGCGGTGGAGAATCGTCGCGGCGTAGATGTCGTGCGTCAGCGAGAGCGCTTCGCCATAGAAGGAGGTATAGAGCGGCGACCACAAAATGTCCGTCGCATGCTGCTTGGACCAGCGATAGGCGGTCAGAAAATAGCTGCTGGTGTCTCCGGTCGTCAGGTCCCGGTAAAGCCAGATGCCCCAGAGAATCTTCATATTCAGGAGGAATATGGGAGCGTAACTCACCCATGCGTTCGCTTCCACATACGCGAGCAGGTTCCGCGCAAACGCTGAGGCATGCGAAGCGAGGCGGCGCATAGAGGGCATCAAGGCGTCAGTCATATATCTCCACACCGCTCTTGCGCGTCATCGCGCCGGTCCTCCGCCGTTCAACAAAGCGTGGGAGGGGCGACAGAAAAGGGGTAACGCCCAGCGATGTGCCGGCCCGAGACGAACGCTCACGCAGCTCGGCTGTCTGCATCGGCCATGGCCTGCGGCAGCTTTTCTGCAGCCGCCCGTTCGGCCTCACCGAGCAGTGTCGAAAGGCTCGGGCGCGCCCGGGCGCAGAGGAGTATCTGAAAGCCGCACAAAGTCGGCCACAGCCAACAGAGCGCCTGATTGATACGGATCAGGACGGAACTGAGTGTCGGCCCAAAGACGAACGGCAGCGGCAGCGGCACGCCTTCGGCGGCCACGATGTCGAAGCCCGCGGCACGCATGGCCCGGCGCATGGTCGCGAACGTAAAGAGCCGGGTATGGGTCAGGTCGAGAATTCCGCGTTTGCCGTACTCGAAGCGGCCGAACAGCAAGGATAGCCGCATCAGGAAAAATCCGACGTTCGCCGTCGTCACGATCACCTCCGCGCCGGACATGGCGGCGAGTTCGCGGAGCCGATCCAGAAAATCCTCAGGCGATTTGAGGTGCTCGATCACATCGAGACACAGGATGCAGCCAAACGGCTCGGCGCCGAAATCAGGAAATGCCTCGTTGAGGTCGACATGCACGAACCGGTCGAACTGAGCCGTCGAGGGACCGCGCTCGATGTCGCATCCTACGACATGGCATCCTTTCGCCTTGAGCGCCGCGCCAACCGCGCCGATCCCTGAACCGAGGTCGAGAACACGCGTGCCTGCTGGCACCATGTTCACGACCCGTGAATGCGTGCTGTCGAAATCCAATTTCGAGGGATAGCGCGTGCCCTCGGGCGGCGCAGCGCAATCGAAACGCCGATCGTAAAAAAGATGCGCTTTCTGGAACCTGGCCTGCAGGGACGCCTTGAGAACGTCCTTGGCGTAT
>JAEULX010000237.1 GCA_016793685.1 Bradyrhizobiaceae bacterium | reverse complement strand
CGAGACGGCGGCGAAGACCGTCGAGACCCTGCCGCGCCCGCGGCGGCGCGACCCCGATACGGTCGCCGAAGCGGTTCGCCGCGCGGTGCGCGCGCGGGTGGCGGGGGGCTGGGGCAAGAAGCCTCTGTGCGTCGTCCACGTCTTGACGGTATAAGCTCGGCGGGACACAAGTCTGCCGGAAAGCTGGCCGCGGATGGTCCGCGACTTGGGGTAAACAGCAAGGGGAAAGGCCTATGATCGGACGTCTGAATCACGTTGCGATTGCGGTGAAGGACATCAAGAAGGCTTCCGAGCTCTATCGCTCCAAACTCGGCGCGGAGGTCTCGGAGCAGGTGCCGCAGCCTGCCCACGGCGTCGTCACGGTATTCATCACGCTGCCGAACACCAAGATCGAGCTGCTGGAGCCGCTGGGCGAGAAGTCGCCGATCCAGGCCTTTGTCGATCGCAACCCGGACGGCGGTATTCACCATATCTGCTACGAAGTCGACGATATCCTCGTCGCCCGCGACAAGCTCAAGTCCGAGGGCGCCCGCGTGCTCGGCGACGGCAATCCGAAGATCGGCGCTCACGGCAAGCCGGTGCTGTTCCTTCACCCGAAGGACTTCTGCGGCACGCTGGTCGAACTCGAGCAGGCGTAATCCGTTGCGCTGAAAGTTCGCCGTGCGCCCGCGCAGCCCGCCGGCGCACGGCTCCTCAGGCATGGTCGGGGCACTTCGGCGAGCAGGCGCGCGCCGCGGAGCGGCCAGGGCGAGGGGGCTGGTTCTGATCAATTGGCGGCGCGGTCGCGAATCCCGCCTTTCAATGCATGCGATGCTCGCCGAGCGGCAGGCAGTTTCCGAATAACAATGGCTCGGCAAGGGCACTGGCGTGGCTTGGACGACGCTTGCGGGTTTTTACATCGTTCTGTGGTGGATTGTGCTGTTCGCCGTCCTGCCCTTCGGCACACGATCGCAGGAGGAGAGTGGCGAAGTCGTCCCCGGCAGCGAACCGGGCGCCCCAGTCGCTCCTAACCTGATCGCGAAGATCGCGTGGACGACCCTCGCCACCACCGTGATATTTGTTCTGATCTATATGGCCTTCGCCCTCGACCTCATCGACCTCGAACGGTTTCAGACGATGTTCGGACTGTTCCCCCGATGAGGGCGAAAGCTAAGTCGCGCGCGCGGCTGCTTACATAAAAAAACAGCAGGAACAATGTCCTGCTGCTAACCTTTAAAGTTGCGTCGCCATTCCTCCGCAGAGTTTTCTCCGCTTGGAGCGGCTGCGTTCAAGCGCGCCGTCGGCTCTTCCTCCCACAGACCTGGACCTGACTTCCGGTAAGAAAGTTTCAAAAAACCCCGGCACCGGAAGCGGACATTATTTTATTAGACCAATGTTGTAACGTTGTCATCAGAGTTGTCGTGCGGTGCAACAATATCTCCTTTATACCTTAGAAGGTATGTTTATACGGCCAAGGCGTTCTCATTCCGCCGCGAAGTCGGCGTGAAACTCCTTGTCAGGGCTTGTTTTTTTGCGCCAATCCAGTTTCTCTGCCGACGCGAGTCCCGCCCCGGAGTGTCCGCCCCCATGCGCCTCTCACGCTTCTTCATGCCCATCCTGCGCGAAACGCCGAAGGAAGCGGAGATTATGTCGCACCGGCTGATGCTGCGTGCGGGCATGATCCGCCAGGAAGCGGCCGGTATCTATGCCTTTCTGCCGCTGGGATACCGTGTGCTGCGCAAGGTCTGCCGAATCGTGCGCGAGGAGCAGGACCGCGCGGGCGCTGTCGAAATGCTGATGCCCACCATCCAGTCGGCCGACCTCTGGCGGGAAAGCGGGCGCTACGACGACTACGGGAAGGAAATGCTGCGGATCAAGGACCGGCACGAGCGGGACATGCTCTACGGCCCCACCAACGAGGAGATGATCACCGGGATTTTCCGCGCTTATGTCCGCTCCTACAAGGACTTGCCGCTCAGCCTTTATCATATCCAATGGAAGTTCCGCGACGAGGTGCGCCCGCGGTTCGGGCTGATGCGCGGGCGGGAATTCCTGATGAAGGACGCCTATTCGTTCGACCTCGATCTTGCCGGCGCCCGCCATTCCTACAACAAGATGTTCGCCGCTTATCTGCGCACGTTTGCCCGCATGGGGCTCAAGGCGATCCCGATGGTCGCCGACACCGGACCGATCGGCGGGAATTTGTCGCACGAATTCATCATCCTGGCCCAGACCGGCGAGAGCGAGGTGTTCTGCCACCGCGACTATCTCAGCTTTACGCCGCCGGACACGGACGCTGCCTTCGACGATGTCGGCCAGATGCAGGCGCTCTTCGACAAGTGGACCTCGCTCTATGCGGCGACCTCGGAAAAACATGACGCGGCGGCGTTCGCGCAGCTTGCGGCCGACCACCGTGTTTCCGCCCGCGGCATCGAGGTCGGCCACATCTTCTATTTCGGGACGAAGTACTCCGAGCCGATGAAGGCGGTGGTGGCGGGCGCCGACGGCGCGGAGCGCCCGGTGCACATGGGCTCCTACGGCATCGGGCCGAGCCGGCTCGTCGCCGCGATCATCGAGGCCTCGCACGACGAAGCCGGCATCATCTGGCCCGAATCGGTTGCGCCTTACCGGGTGGCCATCCTCAACCTCAAGCAGGGAGACGTGGCGACCGACCAGGCGTCCGAGACGCTCTATCGGGAACTGACGGCGGGCGGCGTGGAGACTCTCTACAACGATCTCGACGAACGTCCGGGCGCCAAGTTCGCGGCGATGGATTTGATCGGCATTCCATGGCAGGTGCTGGTCGGTCCGAAAGGGCTCAAGGAAGGCAAGATCGAACTGAAGCGCCGTGCCGACGGCGCGCGCGAAATGCTGTCTCCTGCCGATGTGCGCGCGCGCTTCGCCTCGACGGGCACGCCGGGCATGCCGCCCGCCGCCTGAGGTTCGTGAACATTAAGAATCTGTGTGCGGCGCTCTTCCTCCAGCAATGATAATGGCGTGAATCCGCCAGAATCAGGTGAAAATCCCCAGGTAGAGGATACGCCATGAGCAATCGCGCGAGCACGCGGCCCTTCGCTGCCTTCGAGTGGATGCTGTCGCTGCGCTACCTGCGGGCGCGGCGCAAGGAAGGCTTCATCTCGGTCATTGCCGGCTTCTCCTTCCTCGGCATCATGCTCGGGGTCGCGACGCTCATCATCGTCATGGCGGTGATGAACGGCTTCCGCACCGAACTGCTCGACAAGATTCTCGGTCTCAACGGCCACCTCCTGATCCAGCCGCTCGAATCGCCCCTGACCGACTTCAGCCAGGTGGCCGATCGCGTTGCCGCCGTCCCGGGTGTGCGGCTGGCGGCGCCGATCGTGGAAGGGCAGGCGCTCGCATCCTCGCCCTTCGCCGCCAATGGCGTGCTCGTGCGCGGGATCAAGGCGGCCGATCTCGACAAGCTGGCCTCGGTCGCCAAGAACGTCCGGCAGGGCACGCTCGAAGGGTTCGACCAGGGGCAGGGGATCGCGATCGGCAAGCGGCTCGCCGATCAGCTCTCGCTGCGCGCCGGCGACAACCTGACCCTGGTGTCGCCGCGCGGCGCGGTCACGCCCATGGGGACGACGCCGCGGATCAAGGTCTACAAGGTCGCCGCGGTGTTCGAGATCGGCATGTCGGAATATGACGCGGCCTTCGTGTTCATGCCGCTGCCGGAGGCGCAGGCCTATTTCAACCGCTCCAACGACGTGACCGCGATCGAGGTCTACACCGCCGATCCGGACAATATCGATCACTATCGCAAGCTGGTCTCCGACGCGGCGGCGCGGCCGGTCTATCTGATCGACTGGCGACAGCGCAACGCGACCTTCTTCAACGCGCTTCAGGTCGAGCGCAACGTGATGTTCCTGATCCTGACGCTGATCGTGCTGGTCGCCGCGCTCAATATCGTGTCCGGCCTGATCATGCTGGTGAAGGACAAGAGCTCCGACATCGCCGTCATGCGCACCATGGGAGCGACCCAGGGCGCGGTGATGCGCATTTTTCTCATCACCGGCGCCTCCATCGGCGTGGTCGGCACGCTGACCGGCTTCGTGGTCGGCACCCTGATCTGCCTGAACGTGGAATCGATCCGCCAGTTCCTGTCCTTCGTGACCCGCACCGAGCTGTTTTCGCCCGAGCTCTACTTCCTCTCGCGCCTGCCGGCGCAGATGAATGTCGGGGAAACGGCGGCGGTGGTGGTCATGGCGCTTGCGCTGTCGCTGCTCGCGACGCTTTATCCGTCCTGGCGGGCCGCCCGGCTCGATCCGGTCGAAACGCTGCGTTACGAGTAAGGCAATGACCGCGACGCAAAGCCCCGTTGTTTTTTTGCATCAAGTCGAACGGCGATACCAGCAGGGCGATGCGGCGCTGGAAATCCTCAATGGCGCCGACCTTGCCGTGTGGTCCGGCCAGATGGTCGCGCTGCTCGCTCCTTCGGGCGCGGGCAAGTCGACGCTTCTGCACATCGCCGGCCTGCTCGAGCACCAGGACGCCGGCGAAGTCTTCATCGACGACGTCCCGACCTCGACGCTGAACGACGCCGAGCGCACCCGCATCCGCCGCAACGAGGTCGGCTTCGTCTACCAGGCGCATCACCTGCTCACCGAGTTCACCGCGGTCGAAAACGTGATGCTGCCGCAGATGATCCAGGGGCTGCCGCGCAAGGAGGCGACCGAGCGGGCGGTACAGCTGCTCTCCTATCTCGGGCTGAAGGAGCGCCTGCAGCACCGGCCGGCCGAACTGTCGGGCGGCGAGCAGCAGCGGGTGGCGATCGCGCGCGCCGTCGCCAACGCGCCCCGCATCCTTCTCGCCGACGAGCCCACCGGCAATCTCGATCCGCGCACCTCCGAGCACGTGTTCCGCGCGCTCACCCAGCTCGTGCGCGCCTCGAAGCTCGCCGCGATCATCGCCACCCACAATCTCGACATCGCCGCCCGCATGGATCGCCGCGTCACCATCCGTGACGGCCGCATCGTCGAGCTGGAGTAGGGGCTGTCCGGGGCCGAACGCCGGGCGGCAGCCTGTGCATAGCGGCGATCGTCGTGCCGCGCCGGTGGACAGGGCGAGCGCCCGCGCCGATGTTGGCAAGGCAAGAGCACTTTCCGGCGAAGCATGCCCTCCGACGTGATCGGGGGGCGAACCGGTTCGCCGCAGAAAATGCGACCACTCAAGGGTAGCTGGAGCGAACTCCGAATCGATTTGAACGGAATTCGCCCGAAGACCGCGCGAGAACGACCGTGAGCCGCGATCCCTGCTTCGTGCATCTGCACGTCCATTCCGCCTATTCGCTGCTGGAAGGCGCGCTGACGATCGGGAAGCTCGCCAAGCTTGCCGAGGCCGACCGGCAGCCGGCGCTCGCCCTCACCGACGTCAACAACATGTTCGGCGCGCTCGAATTTTCCGAGAAGCTCGCGGGCGCCGGCATTCAGCCCATCGTCGGCTGCGCCCTTTCGGTGGATTTCGCCGACCACGACCACGGGCAGCGGCTCGGGGCGCACGCGAACAATCAGGTTTTCCCGCGGCTGGCGCTGCTGGCGGCGCGCGAGGAGGGCTACCGCAACCTCCTGCGGCTGGTCTCGCGCGCCTTCCTCGAAACGCCGTCGGGCGAGCCGGTGCATGTGAAGCTTCCCTGGCTCGACGGGCTGAGCGATGGCCTGATCGCGCTCACGGGCGGGCCGGGCGGACCGCTCGACCAGGCGATCCTCGCCGGGCAGATGCCGCTGGTCGGCGCGCGGCTGTCGCTGCTGCGCCGGTTGTTCGACGGCCGCCTCTACATCGAATTGCAGCGCCACAACGCGCCGTCGGAGCGCGCGACCGAGGGCGTGCTGATCGACCAGGCCTACGCGGGCGGGATTCCGCTCGTCGCCACCAACCAGCCGTTTTTCGCGAGCGCCGACGACTACGAGGCGCATGACGCGCTCCTGTGCATCGCCGAGGGCCGCCTGCTGGCGGAAGCCGAGCGCCGCCATCTCACCGCGGAGCACCGGTTCAAGACGCGGGCGGAAATGGCCAAGCTCTTCGCCGACCTGCCGGAGGCGCTCGCCTCGACCGTCGAGATCGCGCAACGGTGCAGCTTCCGCCCGCGCACGGCAAAGCCGATCCTGCCGCGCTTCTCCGCCGAGGCCGGCGCTGCGGCGGAAGAAGATGCGGCGCTGCGCGTGCGGGCGGAGGAGGGGCTCGCGCGCCGGCTGGCTGCGCACGGCGTTGCGCCCGGGCTGACGGAGGAAGACTACCGCGAGCGGCTCGCCTTCGAACTCGGCGTGATCGCGCGCATGAAGTACTCGGGCTACTTCCTCATCGTCTCCGATTTCATCAGCTGGGCGAAGGAGCAGGGCATCCCGGTGGGACCGGGGCGCGGCTCCGGCGCCGGCTCGCTCGTCGCCTATTCGCTCACCATCACCGATCTCGACCCGATCCGCTTCGGCCTCCTGTTCGAGCGCTTTCTCAATCCCGAGCGCGTGTCGATGCCGGACTTCGACATCGACTTCTGCCAGAACCGCCGCGACGAGGTGATCCGCTACGTCCAGCAACGCTACGGCCGCGATCAGGTGGCGCAGATCATCACCTTCGGCACGCTGCAGGCGCGCGGCGTGCTGCGCGACGTCGGCCGCGTGCTCGAAATGCCGTACGGGCAGGTCGACAAGCTGTGCAAGCTGGTCCCGCACAATCCGGCGAAGCCGGTCACGCTCGCCGAAGCCATCAACGGCGAGCCGCGCCTGCAGGCCGCCCGCGATTCCGAGCCGGTCGTCGCCCGCGCATTCGCCATCGCCCAGAAGCTCGAAGGCCTGTACCGCCACGCCTCGACGCACGCCGCGGGAATCGTGATCGGCGACCGCCCGCTGAGCGAACTCGTGCCGCTCTACCGCGATCCGAAGTCGGACATGCCGGTGACCCAGTTCAACATGAAATGGGTCGAACAGGCGGGGCTGGTGAAATTCGACTTCCTCGGCCTCAAGACACTGACCGTGCTCGAAGTCGCGGTGAAGCTCGTCGCCCAGCGCGGCATCACCGTCGATCTCGCCCACATCCCGCTCGACGACGAGAAGAGCTATTCCATGCTGGCGCACGGCGAGACGGTCGGCGTGTTCCAGGTGGAAAGCGCGGGCATGCGGCGCGCGCTGGTCGACATGCGGCCGGACCGCTTCGAGGACATCATCGCGCTGGTCGCGCTCTACCGCCCCGGGCCGATGGCGAACATCCCGACCTATTGCGCGCGCAAGCAGGGGACTGAGCGCCCCGACTACATCCACCCGAAACTCGAACCGATCCTGCGCGAAACCTTCGGCGTCATCATCTACCAGGAGCAGGTGATGCAGATCGCGCAGGTGCTTGCCGGCTATTCGCTCGGCGAAGCCGACCTGCTGCGCCGGGCGATGGGCAAGAAGATCCGCGCCGAGATGGACAAGCAGCGCGAGCGCTTCGTCTCCGGCGCGGTCGAGCGCGGCATCGACAAGGCGCAGGCGGACTTCATCTTCGACCTGCTCGCGCGCTTTGCCGACTACGGCTTCAACAAGAGCCACGCCGCCGCCTATGCGCTCGTCGCCTACCAGACCGCCTACATGAAGGCGAACTACCCCGTCGAGTTCCTGGCGGCCTCGATGACGCTGGACATGGGCAATACCGACAAGCTCGCCGATTTCCGCGCCGAGGCGCAGCGCCTCGGCATCAAGATCGCGCCGCCGTCGGTCAACGCCTCGGGGGTCGATTTCGACGTCAAAGGCGAGACCATCCACTACGCGCTCGCCGCGCTGAAGGGGATCGGGCGGCAGGCGGTGGAAGCGATCGTGACGGCGCGCGGGGACCGCCCGTTCGCCGACCTTGCCGATTTCGCCCGCCGCATCGATCCGCGGGCGGTGAACAAGCGCGTGCTCGAAAGCCTTGCCGCCGCCGGCGCGTTCGATCCGCTCGAGCGCGACCGCGCGCGCGTTTTTGCGGCGACCGAGCAGATGCTGGCGGAGGCGCAGCGCCAATACGAGGCGACGAGCAGCGGCGCGATGGAGTTTTCCTTCGGCGGGCCGGGGACCAGCGGGGCGCTGCGCCTGCCGGCCGCCGAGACCTGGCTGCCGGCCGACCGGCTGCAGCGCGAATACGATGCGATCGGCTTCTTCCTCTCCGGCCACCCGCTCGACGACTACGCGCATCTTCTGAAGCGGCTGCGCTTGCAGTCGTGGGCGGAGTTCGCCCGCGCGGTCAAGGCGGGCGCGACCGCGGGCCGGCTCGCCGCCACCGTGGTCTCGCGCACCGAGCGGCGCACCAAGACCGGCAACAAGATGGGGATCATCGGCCTGTCCGACCCGTCCGGCCATTACGAGGCGGTGATCTTCAACGAGGGCTTGCAGCAGTACCGCGAC
>JAEULX010000227.1 GCA_016793685.1 Bradyrhizobiaceae bacterium | reverse complement strand
AGCGACTTCCAATGAAACACCACCGCGGCCTTGGGATTGGCGGCGAGTTCGCGCCCCTTCTGGCTCTCCTCCTTGGTGTAGAAGACAAAGCCGCGTTCGTCGAAGCCCTTGAGCAGGACCATGCGCACATTCGGCAGGCCGTCGGCCCCGACGGTTGCCAGCGCCATCGCGTTGGGATCGGCAGGCTCGCTCCGGCTCGCGTCCGCAAACCAACGATCGAATAACCTTAACGGTTCGCTAGCCTCGGTGAAGTCACCGGTCGTTAACCCAGCCTGTTGTTCAATCGGCGGTGCTTCGGACATCTGTGGAGTTTCCTTGTGGCGGGTTCAGCGCGAGGCCTCGCGTGTCGCCGGTACGCTCACTGGGATCGGGGGTCGGTTCGTTCCAAACGGCCGGTGGCCTCACGACTTCCGCTCTGTGCAGCGTTGATCGGCGTTATCGCCGGCGGGTGCAGCCTCTCGTATCAGTTGGGGTCGTTCCTCGGAAATGGCGAGGACAAGCCTGCCCCGGCGGCCGACGCCGCGCGCCGGCCGGAGACGGCGGTGGCTGAGGCGGGGGAGGAGAACCTGGCGCCCGCGCGGGCCGCGGTCGTTGATGCGCTCGCCAAGAACGGAACCGCGAAAAGCAGCGCGTGGGAGAATGCCGCGACCGGCGCGCACGGCACGATTACGCCGATCACCGTCGCGGCCAAGGAGGATTCCTGCCGCGATTTCCTCGCGAGCTATGTCCACGGCGGCAGTGAAACCTGGCTCGAAGGCGAGGCCTGCCGGGGCCGCGGGGGCCGCTGGGAGGTGCGCCGGCTCGCGCCATGGAAGCGGACGTGACCAGAACCTGCGCATGGCCGCGTGTTTTGCGTTGCGAAAGCGCCTGATTCTTCCCACATTTCCGAGCGAACGGACATCAGTTTGCGCTCGGGTGGCGGAGTTCAGGAACAATGCGTGACCCCTACGAGGTCTTGGGTGTGCCGCGAACAGCGGAAGCAAGCGCGATCAAAAGCGCCTATCGCAAGCTTGCGAAGAAATTGCATCCCGATTCCAACAAGAACGACCCCAAGGCAGCCATGCGCTTCGCCGAGGTGAACTCGGCCTATGAAATCGTCGGGGACGAGAAGAAGCGCAAGCAATTCGACGCGGGCGAGATCGACGCCGAGGGCAAGCCGCGCTTCCAGGGGTTCGAGGGGTTCGGCGCGCATCCGGGGGCGCACCCCGGCGCGGGCCCGGGCGGCGCTCATTTCGAGACCTTCTCCTGGGGGCCCGAGGGCATGCGGCGCGGCGGCGGCGGTCCCGAAGGCGCCGGCATGGGCGGCTTCGAGGATGTGCTCAACAATATGTTCGGTCTCGGCGGCCGCGCCCGGCGCGGCAGGGGCGGTGCGGGTGCTGGGCCGCAGCATTTCGAGACGGAAGGCTTCGCCGAGCCCCCGCCGGCGGGGCGCGATGTGGAGGTCCCGGTCACGATTACGCTTGCGGAGGCCGCCAAGGGCGGCACCCGCCGGGTGCATCTGCCGACCGGCAAGGATGTCGAGGTGAAGATCCCGGCGGGGTTGTCCGACGGCCAGCAGATCAGGCTGAAAGGGCAGGGCCTGCCGGGCCCGGGGATGGTGGGCGATGCGCTCATCACCGTCACCATCGCCCCGCATCCGCTGTTCGAGCTGGACGGCAATAATCTGCGGGTGGAGCTGCCGCTTACGCCCTACGAAGCGATTCTCGGCGGGAAGGTGCGGGTGCCGACCCTGGATGGGGCGGTCGACCTGTCGATTCCGGCGGGCACCAATAGCGGCCGCACATTCCGCCTGAAAGGCAAGGGGCTGGCGGCCAAGCGCGGAACCGGGGACCTCCTGGTGAGGGTGCGTATCGTTTTGCCCGAAACGGCCGATCCCGAGCTCGACGAACTGATGCGCAAGTGGCGCGACGAGAAGCCTTACGATCCGCGCAAGGGGATGGAATAAGCGAGGGCGCCGGGCGCGGCGCCCGCCCGCTGCGATCGTCCAGCGCGTTCGCCCGGCGCTTTGTGGCGCCGCCGCCTAACTTGAAGAGCCGGATTCCCTATGCCATAGGGGGCTGCCGGCCTGAGTCCGGCGAAATCGAGGACAGTCATGCCGGATTCCGTGGGGCTGTTGCGCGGCAAGCGCGGCCTGATCTTGGGGGTTGCAAACAATCGGTCGATTGCGTGGGGCATCGCCAAGGCGGCGCGCGCACAAGGCGCCGAGCTTGCCTTCACCTACCAGGGCGAGGTGCTGAAGAAGCGGGTCGAGCCGCTCGCGCGCGAGGTCGGCGCCCACCTTGTCGGTCATTGCGACGTGACCGAGCCTGCCACGTTGGACGCCGCATTCAAGGCAGCCGGAGACCTATTCGGATCGCTCGACTTCGTCGTGCACGCCATCGCCTTCTCCGACAAGGACCAGCTCGACGGGCGGTACGTCGATACGACCGAGGACAACTTCACGAAAACCATGCTCATCAGCTGCTATTCGCTGACGGCGGTCGCCCAGCGTGCGGAGAAGCTGATGCCGAACGGCGGCTCGCTGCTCACGCTCACCTATTACGGCGCGGAAAAGTGGATGCCCCACTACAACGTGATGGGCGTCGCCAAGGCCGGGCTCGAAGCCTCGGTGCGCTACCTCGCCGCCGATCTCGGCGACAAGGCCATCCGCGTCAACGCGATCTCCGCCGGCCCGATCAAGTCGCTCGCAGCCGAAGGCATCGGCGATTTCCGCTACATCCTGAAATGGAACGAGCTGAACTCGCCGTTGCGGCGCACTGTCACCATCGAGGAGGTCGGCGACACCGCAGTCTATCTGCTGTCCGACCTGTCGCGCGGCGTGACCGGCGAAATTCACCATGTGGACGCCGGCTATCACGTGGTCGGCATGAAACGACCCGACGCGCCGGATATCGCAGTCGTCCGCGACTGACTTGCCGGGAGAGCGAATTCCATTCCGGCAAATCGGAATTCGCTCCGATTATCCCCGAGTGGGCCGCATTTTCTCCGGCGAACCGGTTCTCACCCGGATCACGTCCGAGGGCATGCTTCGCCGGAACATGCTCCCAGTTCTCTTGAGTGGTCGCATTTTCTCCGGCGAACCGGTTTCCACCCCCGGATCGCGTCCGAGGGCATGCTTCGCCGGAAAATGCTCTGGGAGCGAGGTAATCCAGAAAAGGAAAAAGGGCCGACGGTAGCGTCGGCCCTTTTTCTATCCTTTTTCGCGCTCTCGCCGCTTAACGCTGGCGCTGTCGCGCAATCAATCTGCCTTGGGCAGATCGAAGTTATTTCTTCTTCTTCTTCTTTCCAGCCATCGTCATATCCTCCGTTGTGCTCGGACCGGGGAGGCGAAAGCCATCCCTCGCCGACGTCCGAACATATACCCGATCGAGATTTTCGATGCAATCTAATTCATGCGAAAAATGCTTATTTTTCCGTAGCTTAACAGTTGTTCAGCTTGGCGTTAAAAATGGTTCACGCTGATGAATGGCGGTTCAGAAAACGATGCGCAAACCAGCGTCCGGACAGCTTGCGCGAGCGCCGTCTTCCCCGGCCGCGCGCCCCCGTTTGACCGCCCGGGCGGCTGAGAGTACGAAGCCACGATCAAGAGCAAGGCGTATGTCCTACAACACCTTCGGTCACAGCTTTCGCGTGACGACCTTCGGCGAAAGCCATGGGCCGGCGATCGGTTGCGTCGTCGATGGGTGCCCGCCGCGCATTCCGCTGCGCGCAGCCGACATCCAGCGCGAACTCGATCGCCGTCGGCCGGGCCAATCGCGCTACACGACCCAACGGCAGGAGCCCGACAAGGTGCGCATTCTCTCCGGCGTGTTCGCCGATGCGGGCGGAGAGGACGTCACCACCGGCACGCCGATCGCGCTTCTGATCGAGAATATCGACGAGCGCTCGAAGGACTACTCCGCGATCAAGGACACGTATCGGCCGGGGCACGCCGATTTCACCTACGATATAAAGTACGGCCTGCGCGATTATCGCGGCGGCGGGCGCTCCTCCGCGCGCGAAACCGCGGCGCGCGTCGCGGCGGGCGCGATCGCGCGCAAGGTGCTGCCGGGCATGGCCGTTCGCGGCGCTCTGATCCAGGTGGGGCCTCACCGCATCGATCGCGACCGTTGGGATTGGGCGGAGGTCGAGCGCAATGCCTTCTTCTGCCCGGATCAGAAGATGGCGGCGGTCTTTGCCGATTTCCTCGACGAGGTGCGGAAGAAGGGCTCGTCGATCGGGGCGGTGGTCGAGGTGGTCGCCGAGGGGGTGCCGCCCGGCCTCGGCGCGCCGGTCTACGGCAAGCTCGACGGCGACCTTGCGGCGGCGCTGATGGGCATCAATGCGGTCAAGGGCGTCGAAATCGGCGCGGGCTTCGCCGCAGCCGAACTGACGGGCGAGGAGAACGCCGACGAGATGCGGCACGGCAACGACGGCGCGCCGCTTTTTCTCTCCAACAACGCCGGGGGCGTGCTGGGCGGCATCTCCACCGGCCAGCCGATCGTCTGCCGCTTCGTGGTCAAGCCGACATCCTCGATCCTCACGCCGCGCGCGACGGTCGATCGTTACGGCGCCGAGACCGAAATCGTCACCAAGGGCCGACACGACCCCTGCGTCGGCATCCGTGCCGTGCCGGTGGGAGAGGCGATGGTCGCCTGCGTGATCGCCGATCATTTCCTGCGCCAGC
This sequence comes from Bradyrhizobiaceae bacterium, assembly GCA_016793685.1. Taxonomy (GTDB): domain Bacteria; phylum Pseudomonadota; class Alphaproteobacteria; order Rhizobiales; family Xanthobacteraceae; genus Rhodoplanes. Next base: position 892 of record JAEULX010000227.1, on the reverse strand, counting down.
GCGGCCAGGTTGGGCAAACGCCGTCCTGGCCCTTTGCATCCGAGTGCGACTATAAGGAACAAACGCCGTCAAGGCGCATCGAAGCAAGTAAATGAACACTCCCGACTCCTACCAATCCGTCGAAAGCGCCATCGCCGCGTTCGCCCGCGGTGAACTGGTCATCGTCACCGATGACGACGATCGCGAAGACGAAGGCGATCTGTTCGTCGCGGCGTCCCTGTGCACGCCGGAGAAGATGGCCTTCATCATCCGCAATACGTCGGGAATCGTCTGCGCGCCGCTGTCGGTGGAGCGGGCAAAGCAGTTGCACCTCGACCCGATGGTGGCGCTGAACGATGCGCCGCTGGGGACCGCCTTCACCGTCTCGGTCGACGTTCGCCACGGCCTCACCACCGGCATCTCGGCCGAAGAGCGCACGAACACGGTGCGGGCGCTTGCCAATCACAACAGTGCCGCGTCCGATTTCGTGCGTCCCGGCCACGTTTTTCCGTTGGTCGCGCGCGAGGGCGGCGTGCTGATGCGCTCGGGTCATACCGAGGGTTGCGTCGACATGTGCCGCCTCGCCGGCCTGCCGGGAGTCGGCGTGCTCGCTGAGCTGATGAACGACAATGGCAGCGTGATGCGCGGCCCGGAGGTCGCGGCCTTCGCGGAAAAGCACGGGCTCAAGCGCATCTCGATCGCCGATCTCATCGCCTATCGCCAGGCGCGGGAGAAGCTGGTCGAGCGCATCAGCGAGTTCACGGTGACGACCGAGATCGGCGCGCTGCGCGGATATGCCTATGTCACGCCGTTCGATGCGGTCCATCATATGGCCCTCGTCTACGGCCGCATCGGCGATGGAAAAGACATGCCGACGCGGCTGCACCGCGCCAATCTTCTGGGCGACATTTTC
>JAEULX010000225.1 GCA_016793685.1 Bradyrhizobiaceae bacterium | reverse complement strand
GGCCGGATGTCTTCGCTGGGACCAGCAGGCGGTGCCGCAGATATCAACGCCGCGCCGCCGCAGTATCGCGCCGAGCCGAAACCGGCGCCGACACAGGGCTGGACGTGGGAAGGCGGCACGCCGGGTCCGGTGAATTCCGGCGACACGTTGACATCGCTATCGAACCGCTACGGCGTGCCTGCCAATGCGATCGCCTCCGCGAACGGCCTGTCCGGCCCGGCGGCGCTGCGGCCGGGGCAGAGGCTCGTCATCCCGCGTTACATCGGAAGCAATGCCGCGGTCGCCGCCCGGCCTGCTCCCGTGGCTCCTGCTCCTGCGCCGACGGCGAGACTGCAAGCGCCGATGTCGGGCACTCATGTCGTCGCGCCGGGTGATTCTCTCATCAAGATCGCGCATCGCTACAAGGTGCCCGTCGCCGACATCGCCGCGGCCAACCGCATCAATCCGCACGCGACGGTGAAACTCGGCGACCGCCTCGTCATTCCCGGAAAAACGGGTTCGGAATCCCGGATGGCCGCGGTTGCGCCCGCACCCGCGCCGGCGCCTGCCGTTCTGCCGCCCGCGCCGCCCGCCGCGCCGCGCCAGGCAGTGGTCGCTCCGGCGCCTGTGCCGGCGCAGCCGAAGCAGCCCGCTCCGCAGCAGCTCGCTTCCCTCGATCCCACTCCGGCCGTGCGGATGGCGACGCCCACGACCGAGGTGGAAGCGGAAGAAGCCCCCGTCAAACGCAGCGGCGCGCTCGCGTTCCGCTGGCCGGTGCGCGGCCGCGTGATCGCCAACTTCGGCTCCAAGAGCAATGGTCAGCAGAACGACGGGATCGATCTCGCCGTGCCGGAAGGAACTTCCGTGCGCGCCGCCGAGGATGGGGTCGTCGCCTATGCCGGCAACGAACTCAAGGGCTACGGCAATCTTGTTCTGATCCGCCACTCCAACGGTTTCGTCACGGCCTATGCGCATGCGAGCGAGATCATGGTGAAGCGCAACGATCAGGTCCGCCGCGGTCAGATCATCGCCAAGTCGGGGCAGAGCGGCACTGTGGCGTCGCCGCAACTGCACTTCGAAATTCGCAAGGGCTCGTCCCCGGTCGACCCGATCCAGCACCTTCCGTCGGGTGCGTGATTACGGCGTGCCAGCCGCTCCGGTGGTCAGTTTGACACTCAGGCGGCCGGCAAGATCCTGCACATACTGCCAGGCGACGCGGCCGGAGCGTGCTCCCCGCGTCGCAGCCCATTCGAGGGCCTCGCGGCGCACCGCCTCGCGATCGGCCGGAATGGCGAAGTGGGACACATAGCCCTCGACCATCGCGAGGTATTCGTCCTGGCTGCAGCGGTGGAAGCCGAGCCACAGGCCGAAGCGGTCCGAGAGCGACACTTTTTCCTCGACAGCCTCTCCGGGATTGATCGCCGTGGAGCGTTCGTTCTCCACCATCTCGCGCGCCATCAGATGGCGGCGGTTGGACGTGGCGTAGAGGATCACGTTCTCCGGCCTGCCTTCGATGCCGCCTTCGAGCACCGCCTTCAGCGACTTGTAGGACGTGTCCGCGGCATCGAAGGAGAGATCGTCGCAGAACACGATAAAGCGCTCGGTGGCTCTGCGCAGCAACGCCATCAGTTCGGGCAGGCCTTCGATGTCCTCGCGATGAATCTCGACGAGCTTGAGCGTTCCTGCCTTCGGCCCGAGGCCGGCGTTCACCGTGGCGTGCGTCGCCTTGACCAGCGAGGATTTCCCCATGCCGCGCGCGCCCCATAAAAGCGCGTTATTGGCGGGGAAGCCGCGCGCGAAGCGCTCGGTGTTTTCGCGCAGCAGGTCGCGCACCCGCTCGATTCCCTTCAACAGCGTCATGTCCACGCGGTTGACGCGGGCGACGGGCGTGACCTTCGCGCCCTCGGGGTGCCAGATAAAGGCGTCGGCCGCGGAGAAATCGGGCGCAGCGGCCGGGGGCGGGGCAAGCCGCTCGAGCGCGTCGGCTATCCGGGCGAGGAGTTCGGGATCGAAACCTTCCGCTCCCGCGGGCTTGCGCAATTGCGATCTCCTCCGATCCATCAGCCCGCCAAGGTGCGGGCGCGGGCGAGCAGGTTCTTGGCGCGGGTGAGGTGCGGGATGTCGAACATGACCCCGTTGATCTGGACGGTGCCGGCGCCGGGCGCGGCATCGAACGCGGCGACGACCGCCTGCGCATGGGCGACCGCCTCCGCGGTCGGCGTGAGCACCTCGTTGATGATCGGCACCTGCGCCGGGTGAATGGCGAGCTTGCCGGTGAAACCGTCGCGGCGCGCCTCCTCGCACTCGCCCCGGAGCGCCGCCTCGTTGCGGAAGTCGACGCTCAGCGTGTCGATCGCCTGCACGCCGGCCGCCGAGGCGGCGGTCAGACAGATGATGCGGGCGAAACGATAGGGCTCGAGAAAACGCCCGTCGGCGCCGCGGTTCGCCTCCGCGCCGAGATCGGCGGAGAGATCCTCGGCGCCCCAGGTCAGGCCGGTCAGCCGGTTGCTCGATCCGCGATAGGTCCCGGCGACGAACAACGACTGCGCCGTCTCGGTCGCGAGCGCAACGATCTTCACATGCCCGTCGGGGAGCCCGCTCAGCGCCTCGCGCACGGCAAGCTTGGCGTCGAGGTGAATGATGGAGGGACCGCCTTCCGCCTTGGGCAGCATGATCGCGTCGGGCTGGGCCGGAATGACGGCGTCGAGGTCGGCGTCCGCGAGGCCGGTGGTCAGGCCGTTGATGCGCACTAAAATTCGCGGGCGTTGCGCGCGTGCAACAGCCGCCTTGACGAATTCGGCGGCCGCGCCGCGGGCCGCGGCCTTGCGGTCCGGCACGATCGAATCCTCGAGATCGACAATCAGGGCGTCGGCGCCCGAGCCGAGGCCCTTGTCGAGTTTTTTCTGCGAGTCAGCGGGAACGAAAAGCAGCGAGCGCATGAAATGGTGACCCTCACTTTGGGTGCTTGAGCATAAAGGCCTGGCGACGGCACTCCGCCACGAGCCTGCCGTCCTGGTTATAGGCGCAGTGGTGGAACTCGATGATCCCCGCGTCCGCGCGCGATTTCGATTCACGCTTGCCGACGATCTCCGTCGTCGCGTGCACGGTGTCGTTCTCGAACAGCGGATGGGGAAATTTCACCTCGGTCATGCCGAGATTGGCGATGACGGTGCCGACCGACAAGTCGGAAACCGACATGCCGATCATGAGGCCGAGGGTGAACAGCGAATTGATCAGGGGTTGGCCCCATTGGGTCTCGTGCAGGCAGAAATGCCGGTCGATGTGCAGCGGCTGCGGGTTGAGCGTCATGTTGGAGAACAGCATGTTATCCATCTGCGTCACCGTGCGGCGATAGCGATGCTCGACGATTTCGCCGACCTCGAAATCCTCGAAATACATGCCGCCGCGCTTGTGCCGCATCGCCGTTGCGTAGGACATCGTTTCACTCCCTGATGGTTTTATTCGAGGCCGGCGCGGCGCGCGCCGGAACTCGTTCGATCGGGTTTAACATAGCAGGCATTCCGGCGAACTGGCTTCATCCGTGGCGCCGGCCACGCTTTCCGCCGCAGGGCGAAGCGGAGCGCGCCGAGGGAGGTCAGGGTCGTTGCGGCGCACGCTCGGGCTCGGTGACGAACTGCTCGCGCAGGATGCGCTCATCGAGGTTATGTCCGGGGTCGAACAGCAGCTTCATATCGATGCTCCGGTCCATCCGCACATCGATCCGTTGCACCGAACGAACTTCGTCGTGGTCGGCCACCGCGCCGACCGGCCGCTTGTCCGGCTCGAGCACGTTGATGGTGACGACGGCCGTGTCTGGCAGGAGCGCGCCGCGCCAGCGCCGCGGCCGAAACGGGCTGATCGGCGTCAACGCCAAAAGCGCGGCGCCGATGGGAATGATCGGCCCCATGGCCGAGAGATTGTAGGCGGTGGAGCCGGCCGGCGTCGCCACCATGATTCCGTCCGCCTGCAGCTCCTTGAGCCGCTCCTTGCCATCGACCAGAATATTGAGCCGCGCGGCCTGGTAGGTCTGGCGATACACCGAGACCTCGTTGATGGCGTGATACTCGTGGCGTTCGCCATGGACGTCGATCGCTTGCATCAACAGCGGATGAATAACCGTCATCTCCGCGGCGCGCAGGCGCTCTTTCAGATTGTCGTCGCGATAGTCGTTCATCAGAAAGCCGACGGTGCCGCGGTGCATCCCGTAGATCGGCTTGCCCGAGCCCATGAAGTTGTGCAGGGTCTGCAGCATCAGGCCGTCGCCGCCGAGCGCGACGATCATCTGCGCGTCCTCCGGGGCAACCTGGCCATAGCGCGCGGTGAGTGTGGCCAGCGCGGCTTGAGCGTCGGCGGTGCTGCTGGCGACGAATGCGATCCGGTCGATATCGGGCGGCAAGGACATGATGGGTCGAACGGCCCCCGCGCACCCGGCATCGGCTGATGCTCGCTTGGAAAGGGCGGACAAATGGAGCGCGCGGTTCTCGTCTATACGACCTACCCCGGCGTTGTCGAGGCGGAGGCGGCCGGAAAAGCGCTGGTCGAGCGCCGCCTCGCCGCGTGCGTGAACATCCTGCCGGGAATGATCTCGCTTTACGCGTGGGAGGGCGCGATCGAGCGTGCGGAAGAGGTCGTCATGATCGTCAAGACGCGCGCTTCGCTCGCCGAGCCGGTGCGGGCGGCGGTCAAGGACATGCATTCGTATGAGACGCCCGCCGTTCTCGTCGTCCCGCTCGAGAGCGTCGATTCCTCGTATCTCGAATGGCTGCTCGCAGCGACCGACCCGGTCGCACCATAGCGAGACATCGAAACGTCCCTTCGCGCCGCGGTTCCGACAACGCAAAACCGCGCTTAAGCCAAAGATGACGTAGATTTAACGTAGGTGAACGAAACGCCGCGCGGCGCTTCAGCACGGATTCAGCCACCAGCGCGCATGCTCGTCGGCAGATCGGATGGACCGATCGGAGCCGGCGACTGGTCATGGACGAGCCGGCAGGTAAGGAAGGGCAGAGCCATGTTGAAGAAAATCGCAATCGCGCTGGTCGCCGCAAGCATGCTGACCGCGCCGGCTTTCGCGAAGAACGAAACCGCAGGCACGCCGGCCGCAAGCGCGGTCGCCAAGTCAGCCGCCAAGCCCGTCGCCAAATCCGCCACGACGCACCAGCGGACCGCTTATGTCAGGCACAAGCATGTGAAGCGTGTGCGCCATGTCCACCGCGTCAGGCACGCCAAGACCATCAAGCACAACAAGCAGATCAGCAAACACGCGACAGCAACCCGCACCCACGCGTCGGCAAAGACGCACCTGCGCACGATGAAGCACAAGGCGAGCGCGCAGGCCGTCGGGACGAAGACGGGACAACGGTCGGCGAACTGATAGCCTGCGATCGCCGCAGTCGATCCGCAGCCGGACCAGGCATCTGCACCGCGTGCACAGCGCGTGCAGGGCCTGGTTCGGCCGCGACCTCCCGTATCGGAATGGCTTCTGTTCCTGCCGCGCGATCGTTCAGGCCGCGCCTTCGAGCTTGAAGCGCTCGCGCACCAGTTTTGTCACGGCGAGATTGTCGACTTTGCCGGAGCCGAGCAGCGGCAGTTTTTCGAGCACGATGAACTCGGCGGGGATCAGCATTTCGGACGCGCCCTTGGCATGCACAAAGGCGATGAATTCCGAGCGGCTCGGCGTCTTATGCGTGGTGACGAGGATGAGACGCTCGCCCTTGCGCAGATCGGGAATCGTGGTCGCGCCGGACACCGCTTCGGGCCACAGTTCGGCGGCGAGCGTTTCGACGGCTGCGAGTGAAATCATTTCGCCGCCGACCTTGGCGAAGCGCTTCACCCGGCCCTTGATCGTGACGAATCCCTGCGCGTCGATGCTGACGATGTCGCCGGTGTCGTGCCAGCCGTCGACCGGGGGCTCGATCACGCCGGGGTTCTCCACCCGCAGATACCCGACCATGACGTTGGGTCCGCGAACATAGAGGCGGCCGCCTTCGGTGACGCCGGGGACGGGTTCGAGCCGCGCCTCCATGCCCGTCATGAGCCGGCCCACCGTGCCGAACTTGTTGAACATCGGTGTGTTGAGCGAGATCACCGGCTCCGCCTCGGTCACGCCGTAGCATTCGAGTATGCGGATG
>JAEULX010000211.1 GCA_016793685.1 Bradyrhizobiaceae bacterium | reverse complement strand
AGAAATACGAGCGCAGCGTTTCGCCGGGAAGGGTTGAGAAGCTGAAGCGCTGCACCGTCAGATCGAAGTCGAAATCATTGACCCGCGCGCGGTACTGCACCGGATCGACCATGCGCAGCGAAGCATTGATGCCGAGCAGGTTGAGGTTCTTGATGAACAGCATGTGGTGCGGCTGGAAGGTCGGCTCGTCGATCAGGAATTCGATCGTCACCCGCTTGCCGCGCGCATCGACGAGCCGTCCGTTCTTGATCGGAAACTCCGCCTCCTTGAGCAGCTGCGCCGCCTTGCGCAACAGCGCGCGATCCTGTCCGGAGCCGTCCGATACCGGCGGCACGAACGGCTCGCCGAATACTTCATCCGGAACCCGTCCGCGAAACGGCTCCAGCAGGGCGAGTTCTTCGCTGCTCGGGGGGCCCTTCGCCATCATGTCGGAGTTCTGGAATACCGAATGGGTGCGCTGGTAGGAGTCGTACATCAGCGACTTGTTGGTCCATTCGAAATCGAAGGCGTAGTTCAGCGCTTCGCGCAGCTTCGGATGGCGGAACGTCTCGCGCCGGGTATTGATGAACCAGCCTTGCGCGCCGGACGGCGTTTCGTCGGGCAGCACCTCGCGTTTGACGCGGTGATCGCGGATCGCCGGAAAATCGTAGCGGGTCGCCCAGACGCGGGAGGTGAATTCCTCGCGAAACAGATAGCTCTGCCCGGTGAAGCCTTCGAAGGCGACGTCGCGATCGCGATAGAATTCGTAGCGCACCGTGTCGAAATTGTTCTGGCCGACGTTGACCGGCAGGTTCGTGCCCCACCAGTCGCGCACGCGCTCATATTCGATATAGCGTCCCACCTCGAAGCGCCCGACCTTATAGGGACCGGACCCGAGCGGTGCGTCGAGGGTCGATTCATCGAAGGGACGGTTCGCGTAATAGGCGCGGGAAAAGATCGGCAGGCCGGCGACGAACAACGGTACGTCGCGCCCGCGCTTCGGGGCGAAACGCACCGCCACCGTTTCCTCGCCGACCGCCTCGACCTCGGTCATGTCCCGCAGGAGCTGGTGGATGATCGGGTGGCCCTTTTCCTTGAGGGTCGTGAGCGAGAATGCGACGTCGGCGGCGAGGATGCGGCTGCCGTCGTGGAAGCGTGCTTCCGGGCGCAGGAAAAAGCGATAGGTCAGGCCGTCCGGCGCGACCGCGACCGCGCGTGCGGCCAGCCCGTACATCGCGTCGGGTTCATCGGAGGCGCGCGCCATCAGGCTCGCGAAGGTGAGCTCCATTCCTTGGGCGCCGTCGCCCTTGAGGATGTAGGCGTTCAGCGAATTGAAGGTGAGGAAATTCTGGTTGTACTGCCGCGTCGATCCGACCTGGGAGAAGACGCCGCCTTTCGGCGCACGCGGTTCAACGTAGTCGAAATGGCGGAAGTCCGCCGGGTATTTCAGGTCCCCGAACGCCGACATGCCGTGACGTTCGTCGCCGTCGGCGGCGTGCGCGCGACCGACAAGTCCGGGGCTGACTTCGCAAGCCAGCGCAGCCGCCCCGGCTGCAAGCACGAGCGCGTCGCGCCGCGTCAGGAGCCTCCGCTCTTCCAGCAGCGGAACAAGCCCAGGCTTCCTCTCCACGCAAGCGGAGGTCGGGTGAGGCGCGCCGTCCGCGTTCCGTCGGCTCACGACCGGCCGCTCGCTTTCGCCGCCAAGGCCGCATCCCACCACCAGATGGTCGGGAACGCCGATATGCCGTATTCCGGCAATTTCTTCGGCCGGCCGAAGCGGTCCCAGCGCGCCGTCCGCTGCTGTCCATAGGTCCATTGCGGCACGACGTAGTTGTGGTGCAGCAGAACGCGGTCGAGCGCCCGGGTCGCGGCCACCAGCTCGGGGCGATTCTTCGCGAAGATCACCCGGTCGATCAGCTTGTCGATCGCCGCATTCCGAATGCCGATCAGGTTGCGCGACCCCGGCTGGTCGGCGGCCTCCGAGCCCCAGTAGCCGCGTTGCTCGTTGCCGGGCGAGAGCGACTCGTACCAGACCGCGGTGATGATATCGAAGTCCCACTGCCGCAGCCGGTTCTCGAACTGCACGTCATCGACCGTGCGCACGTTGACGGTGATGCCGAGGCGCTCGAGCGAGGGCTTGTAGAACAGGATGAAGCGCTCGGTGCTCGGATCGGCGGCAAGGAATTCGACCGCGTAAGGCTCGCCGGTCTTCGCGTCGACGAGCTTCTGGTTGCGCACTTCGTAGCCGGCTTCGCGCAGCAGCTGCACGGCGGTGCGCAGGTTGGCGCGCACCGCCTGCGGATTGCCGCCGACCGGATTGGTGTAGGGCGTGGTGAAGACATCGGGCGGCACGTCGTTGCGCACCGTTTCCAATATCTCGAGCTCGAGGCCCGCCGGCAGGCCGGAGGAGGCGAGCTCGGTTCCTTCGAAATAGCTGGCGATACGCGTGTATTGGCCGAAGAAGATCTGCTTGTTCATCTCCTCGAAGTCGAAGGCGAAATTGAACGCGCGGCGCAAGCGGCTGTCCTTGAACTTGTCGCGCCGGATGTTGAACGCGAACGCCTGCATGACCCCGACGCTGCGGACCGGGAATTCCTCGAGCACGACCCGCCTATCCTGGACTGCCGGGAAGTCGTAGGCGGTCGCCCAGTTCTTTGCGCTGGTCTCGATGCGCCAGTCCGTATGGTCGGCCTTGAAGGCTTCGAGCGCGACCGTGGTGTCACGAAAATACTCGAAGCGGATCTCGTCGAAATTGTCGCGGCCGACATTCACCGGCAAATCCTTGGCCCAGTAATCCGGCACGCGTTCATAGGAGATCGACCGGCCGGCGACGAAATCCTTGATGCGGTAGGCGCCGCCGCCGAGCGGCACTTCGAGGGTCGTCGCGCCGATGTCTCGCTTGTTCCCCGCCTTGTCCGTGCCTTCCCACCAGTGCTGCGGCAGCACGTTGAGCTGGCCGACGATATGCGGCAGTTCGCGATTGCCCGGCTGGTCGAACCAGAACGTGACGTCGCGCTCGCCGGTCTGCTCGGCTTTCACGACGTGCCGGTAGTAGGCCGCGAGTTGGGGATAATGCTTGCGGAACGCCTCGAAGGAAAACATGACGTCCTGCGGCGTCACCGGCTTGCCGTCATGCCAGCGCGCGCCTTGCCGCAGCCGGTAGGTGACGGAACTGAAGTCGTCCGGGTAGCTCGCGCCCTCGGCGATGAGGCCATATTCCGTCGACACTTCGTCGAGAGCCGGAATCATTAATGAATCGTAAATGAGCTCGACGCCGGCGGCGAGCGACCCCTTCACCCCGGCGACGACGAAATTGAAATTGTCGTAGGTGCCCTGCGCGCTCTGGCGCACCACGCCGCCTTTCGGGGCGGCCGGATTGACATAGTCGAAATGTTTGAAGTCGGCGGGGTATTTGAGATCGCCGAACAGCGACAGGCCGTGGCGGAATACGGGCCCCGCGCCCTCGGCGCCGCCCTCTTGCGCGGGAGCTGCGATCAGGCGGCTAGGCGCGCCGAAGGTCGTCAGCGCCGGCGTTGCGACGGCCAGGGCGGTGCTGCGGATGAGATCGCGTCGGGTAAGAGGCAAGGGGCTTCTCCAAAAGCACGGACCGTCGGGACGGAATATGTCTGTTTTTTGGATGTGTCTTGACGGCGGGCCCCTCGCCAGCCCCCCACGTTCAATTTCCCGTGCGCCAACCGCCGCTTAAGAACGCAAATGGCCGGGAGTAACCCGGCCTGTTGGTGGTCGCGCCAGCCGCGCGGCCTATTGGGCGGGCGGCGCCGCCGCCGCGGGCGCCTCCGCGGGTGGCGGCGCTGCGGGAGTGGCTGCGCTGGCGGCGATCGGCTTGTCGCCTTCCGGGGCTGCCGCGGGAGCGGCTGCGCTCGCGGCCGCAGGCTTGTCGCCTGCCGGTGCTGCCCCGGGAGTGGCTGCGCTCGCGGCCGGCTTGTCGCCTGCCGGTGCTGCCCCGGTATTCGTCGGCAACGGCGCCGGGTTGTCCGAGAGCGAGTTGAGGTAAGCGAGGATGTCGGCGCGTTCGTTCGCGCGCGACACGCCGGCAAACGCCATCGCGGTGCCGGGGATGTCAGCCTTGGGATTGACGATGAACGCGTTCAACGCGTCGATCGTCCAGTCCCCGCCCTTGGCCTTGAGCGCCGCCGAATAGTTGAAGCCCGCGTGCGAAGCGAGCGGCCGGCCCACGACGCCCCACAGGTTCGGACCGACCTTGTTGGGGCCGCCCTTCTGGAAGGTGTGGCACGCCTCGCATTTTTTCACCGCGGCCATGCCGCGCTCGACCGAAGCCGTTGCGAGCAATGCGGTGATCGGCTGTTCGGTGGGAGCGGCGGCGGCCGTCGTTTTCTCCGCCGCACCGTGGACCGCGATTTCGTAACCCGGCTTCTCCGATTCCTCTCGAGAAAAGATCATGCCGGAGACAATATTGAGGGTGACGACGCATAAGAAGGTGAACAGAACAGCGCCGATTATTTTGTTGGTTTCGTAGAGATCCATCGCGCAAAAACTCCGAAAGCGCAAAGACCGCCAAATGGACGGGCGGTCGACGCCATGGCAGTGCACACATACCGGGTTTGCACTGCGGCTGGCAACTCGTATAAGCGCTGCAGGCGCGCGGCAAGACGTGCTTTTTCGGAACGCCGCACGGCGCACGGACCGGTGGAAAACGACGTCGTCATTCTCATCCCCGCCAGGCTGGCGGCGAGCAGGCTTCCCGGCAAGCCGCTTGCCGATATCGCCGGCCGACCGATGATCGCGCACGTGCTCGCGCGCGCCCAGGAGGCGAAGCTCGGCCCGGTGGTGGTGGCGACCGACTCGGAGGAGATTCGTGCGGCCATCGACGCCGTCGGCGGCCGCGCGGTGATGACGAGCCCCGACCACCCGTCCGGTTCCGATCGCATTTTCGAGGCCCTGACCCGGATCGACCCGGCCGCCCGGATACGCCTCGTCGTCAACGTCCAGGGCGACCTGCCGACGCTCGCGCCGGGGGACATTGCCGCCGCGCTCGCCCCGCTGGCGGACCCGGCGGTCGATATTGCGACGCTCGCGGCGGAAATCCGCGATCCGGCGGAACGGACCAACCCCAACGTGGTCAAGGTGGTCGGCTCGCCGCTGTCGGATCGCAGGCTGCGCGCTTTATACTTTACGCGGGCGACGGCGCCGGCGGGGGAGGGGCCGCTCTATCACCACATCGGCCTGTACGCCTATCGCCGGGAGGCGCTGGCCCGGTTCGTCGCGTTGCCGCCCTCGCCGCTGGAGCGGCGGGAGAAGCTGGAGCAGTTGCGGGCGCTCGAAGCGGGCATGCGCATCGACGTCGCAATCGTCGACTCGGTGCCGCTCGGCGTCGATACGCCCGAGGATCTCGCCGCGGCGCGAAAGATTCTTGGCGCGGGACATTGACTTTCCACGAACGCACCCCTTACGGAAACCGCATGACCGAGCGAAAGAAAATCGCCTATCAGGGCGAGCCTGGGGCCAATTCGCACGTTGCATGCATGGAGCGGTACCCGCGCTTCACGCCCATGCAATGCCCGACTTTCGAGGATGCCTTCGACGAAGTGCATTCCGGCAAGGTCGACCTCGCCATGATTCCGATCGAGAACTCCGTCGCCGGGCGGGTCGCCGACGTCCACACCCTGCTCTCGAGTGCGCGCCTTCACATCATCGCCGAGCATTTCCAGCCGATCCGGCACCACCTGCTGGGGACCAAGGGCACGACGCTCAAGACCATCAAGTCGGTCGAAAGCCATGTCCAGGCGCTCGGCCAGTGCCATAAGTTCATCCGCAAGCACAACCTGCAGCCGATCGTGACGGCGGATACGGCGAAGTCGGCGCATGACGTCGCCAAGGCCCGGAACAAGGCGCGTGCGGCGCTTGCCTCGCCTCTGGCGGCCAAAATCTACGGGCTCAAGGTGCTCGCGCCGGACGTCCAAGATGTGGCGTACAACACGACGCGCTTCATCGTCCTGTCGCGGGAGCGTCAGTGGGCGCCGCACGGAAAAGGGCCGACGGTCACCTCGTTGATGTTCCAGGTGCGGAACATTCCGGGCGCGCTGTACAAGGCGCTCGGGGGCTTTGCGACCAGCCGGGTCAACATGACCAAGCTGGAAAGCTACATGGAGTACGGGAGCTTTCTGGCGACGCAGTTCTATGCTGATGTCGAAGGCCACCCCGATGAGGCCGAGATGGCTCAAGCGCTCGAGGAGCTCAAGTTCTTCTCGAAGGAACTCAGGATATACGGCGTCTATCCGGCGGACCCGTTCCGCGCCACGTTTTCCGGGAAGACGCGGTTACGGGTGGTGAAATGAGTGTCGGCCGGACGCTGCGCCCGCGTCGGTCAAGTACCCACGCAAGCTCCGGGCGAGAGGCAGCGTAAGATATGTCTAACGACGACGGAAAAGTGCGACGCGTCCTGTTCTTGAAGGTGACGTTGCCCACCTCCGATCCCTCCCATGTCGTGTCGATGGTGCAGGCGACCGCGCCGTTCTATGGGCTGCTCGGCGGCACCAACATTCGAATCCTGCAGAACGTCGACGACAAGGCGCAGTTCATCCAGGAGATCGAATACGAGACGCACGAGGCGTTCGAAGTGAACCGCCAGCGGATCGCCAGCGACCTGCGCGTCCAGACCTACATCCAGGCCTGGAAAACCGTATTGGGTGGCGTTCTCAATCTTGAGGTTTACGAAGACCTTACGGCGAAAGATTAGTCTTCTTTCTTATATGAATTGGAGCGATCCCGGCAGGCCGTTTTCAGGCGAATCGCCGGATCGCCACGCACCAAAGCGCTGGTGAATGAACAAGAGCTGGCCCGGGCGGGTTTGCCCGGCGCGGCCCATCCGCGCTCGGGCGCCATCCGCCTCCGGCCCGCGGCCGGGGCGCGCCCGCGTCCGGCACGTGGCCGTCGGCTCCTGCATTTCGCATGGCGTCCGATGCCGGGGTTCTTCGCAAGCCGCGGACAGCGCGCAAACCGGCAAAAGTCCGGTGCAGTTGGATTGCGACTAGCTTGCAAAAAAAGAGGCCGCCAGCGGGTGCCAGCGGCCCAAGTCTAGGGAGGAAACGCCCAAGGAGGGCGGCGGTAACACGAGCGATCGCGTTACCGCACTGCGAAAATATGAGCCCGCGCCGCACAAAAAGCAAGCGAGCCACGGCATAGCTGGTCTGCTCCGGACGTGGCCCTGACCGTGTGTGGAAAAGGGGATACACTTATGACGCGGGCGCGGGCCGGCTCCTGTAAAACATCAGACCTGACCCAGCAAATCACTGTCTTAAAAAGAGAATTTCTCGACATTTGGCCTGTGGATAAGTCTTTTGACCGGCGGCTGGGAGCGCCATGACGAGCCGCAGGGAAGCTGCGACACGAAGCCGCCCCCCGACGAAGGCATGAGCCACGAGAGGGGTGGGAGCCGCTCCACGGGCGACGAATATGATGCGTTGCGGTGTCAAGCTACCGCATCGGGCCGTCTTGCCTCGCGCGTGAATGCAGCCAGTCAGCGAAACGGCCGCCACAGACAATTAACAGGCATGAGATTCGGCGAGCCTTTGGACTGCGGCGTCGCAATTGGCGTTTCGGAGCGGCAATACACCGTGAGCTTGTAGCCCTGAGCGGCCGCCGCGGCGCCCCCTGGGATTCGCCGGCCTGGCAAGTCGAACTGAATCGGGGCGGACGACGCGCGTGCCTGTTGCCGGACAGAGCAAGCTCTTATAGGCACATGCGCTGGCGAACGGGT
>JAEULX010000164.1 GCA_016793685.1 Bradyrhizobiaceae bacterium | reverse complement strand
CATTCCGACCGGACGGGTCGTGGAAAACGCGCTGCTCGTGCCCGACCGCGCGCTCGGTCAAAATCAGGAGGGGCGCTACCTGCTCGTCCTCACCAAGGATAACGTCGTCGAACAGCGCCAGGTTCAAACCGGCCAGCAGTTAGGCGACCTACGCCTGATCCAGTCCGGCATCAAGCCCGACGACCGCGTCGTCGTTGGCGGCATCCAGCGCGCGATCCCGGGCCGCAAGGTCGCGCCGCAAACGACGACGATCACCGCAACGCCACTGCTGCCGCCCCCCGTTTCGGCTCCGGATTCGACGCCTCGAGACGCGGCACCTCCGAACGCGGCACCTCCGAACGCGACGCCTCCGAACGCGGTGCCGCCCGCAGCGCTTAAGTGAGCGGCCTCGTCCGATGATCTCCAAATTCTTCATCGAGCGCCCCGTCCTCGCCAACGTGCTGGCGATCGTGTTCGTGCTGATCGGCGCGGTCGCACTGTTCCGGCTTCCCGTCTCGCAATATCCCAACGTCGTCCCGCCGACGGTGCAGGTGACGACGCGCTATCCCGGCGCGAGCGCGCAGACGATCGTCAACACCGTCGCTCTGCCGATCGAGCAGCAGGTCAACGGCGTGGAAAACATGCTGTACATGCAGTCGACCAGCGCCGACGACGGCACCTACACGTTGACCGTGACGTTTGCGATCGGCACCAGTCTCGACTTCGCACAGGTGCTGGTCCAGAACCGCGTGTCGGCGGCAATTGCCTCCTTGCCGAGCGAGGTGCAGGCCCAGGGCGTCACCGTCCAGAAGCGCTCGACTGCAATCTTGCTCATCGCCGCGCTGTCGTCGCCCAACGAACGCTACGACAGCCTGTTCATGAGCAACTACGCGACGATCAACCTCGTCAATGAAATCGCGCGCGTGCCGGGCGTGGGCAATGTGAACGTGTTCGGCGTCGGCCAGTACGCGATGCGCGTCTGGATGGATCCGCAGAAGCTCTACGCCCGCGGACTGACGCCGCGCGACGTGATCGCAGTGATCCAGCAGCAGAGCCGGCAGGTGGCCGCCGGCCAGGTCGGCGCGCCGCCCGCGCCGAAAAACCAGGAATTTCAGTACACGGTCGACATTGAAGGCCGCCTCGCCAATCCGGAGCAATTCGCCAACATCATCGTCAAGACCGAGCCCGGCCAAGGCGGCCGCATCACCCGCCTGAAGGATGTCGCCACCGTCGAGCTGGGGGCGCAGACCTATTCGCAACAATTCCGCATGAACGGGCGTCCGTCGGCAGGCATTGCGGTCTTCCAGGTTCCCGAAGCCAACGCGCTCGAGGTCGCGACCCGCGTGAAAGCCAAGCTCGCCGAGCTTGCCCGCTCCTTCCCCGCAGGATTGGAATACAGCGTCCCGTTCGACACGACCAAGTTCGTCAAGACCTCGATCAACGAAGTCTACAAGACGCTGATCGAGGCGGGCGTCCTCGTGCTGCTGGTGATTCTGGTGTTCCTGCAGGACTGGCGGGCGACGCTCGTCCCGGCCACGACGATTCCCGTCACCATCATCGGTACTTTCGCGGTGATGGCGGCGCTCGGCTTCACCATCAACCTCTCCACGCTGTTCGGCGTCGTGCTCGCGATCGGCATCGTCGTCGACGACGCCATCGTCATCGTCGAAGGCGCGGCGCACCACATCGAGCGCGGCCTGTCCGCCCACGACGCCGCGATCAAGGCGATGGACGAACTGTTTGGGCCGGTCATCGGCATCACGCTGGTGCTGATGTCGGTGTTCCTCCCCGCAGCGTTCCTTCCCGGCCTGACCGGCCAGATGTTCGCCCAGTTCGCCCTCGTCATCGCAGCGACCGCGCTCATCAGCGCGATCAACGCCGCCACGCTCAAGCCCACCCAATGCGCGCTCTGGCTTCGCCCGCCGGTGCCGCTGGAACGGCGCAACGTGTTTTATCGCTGGTTCAACCGCGCCTACGGCTGGGGGGAAGCGCGCTACACGTCGGTGATCGGCCGCATGGCGCATATCAGCGGCGTCATGGTCCTGGTCGGGCTGCTCCTCAGCGCGCTCGGGATCTGGGGCATCGCCCGGCTGCCTACCGGCTTCATCCCCAACGAAGACCAGGGCTATGTGATCGTCGGCGTGCAGCTTCCCGACGGGGCCTCGCTCGAACGTACCGCCGCAGCCTTGGAGAAGGTCGCGGACATCGCGCGGGCGACGCCAGGCGTCGAGCACGTGGTCGCGATCTCCGGCCAATCCGTGCTCGACAACGCCGCATCGCTCGCCAACGCCGGCGTCGCTTATGTGATCCTGAAGGATTGGGGCGTCCGGGAAGGCGCCAAGGGCGAGGACCTGCGCTCGATCATCTTCGCGCTGCAGGCGCGCGTGAGCCAGCTTCCCGACGGCGTCGGCTTTGTCGTGGTGCCGCCGCCGATCCAGGGAATCGGCAACACCGGCGGGTTCACGATGCAGATCGAGCTGCGCGACGGCAGTTTCGATTATGAAAAGCTCTCGCACGTGACCGACGCGATCATCGAAGCGGGCAACAGCCAGTCCGCCCTGCAACACCTCGTCACCTCGTTCCGCGCCGACGTGCCGCAGCTCAGGGTCACGGTCGATCGGTCCAAGGCGGAGTCGCTGAAAGTCTCGGTCGGCGACGTGTTTGCGACCGTGGCCGCGTATGTCGGGTCGAGCTACGTGAACCAGTTCAACAAATTCGGCCGCACGTTCCAGGTCTATGTGCAGGCCAGTTCGCAATTCCGGCTGCTGCCGGCCGACATTCTGAAGCTGTATGTGCGCAGCCAGGACGGAAACATGGTCCCGGTCGGCGCGCTTGCCCAGATCGAGCCCGTGGTCGGTCCGTCGCTGGTCAGCCTCTTCAACCTCTATCTGTCATCGACGATCAACGGCTCGCCGGCGCCGGGCTTCAGCTCCGGCCAGGCCATGGCGTTGATGCAGGAGATCGCCGCCAACACGCTGCCGCCGGGCGCCTCGTTCGAATGGTCCGGCATGTCGTTCCAGGAGAAGATCGTCGGCAATCAGCTCTACTACGCCTTCGGCCTCGCCATCCTGCTCGTCTATCTCTGCCTCGCCGGACAGTACGAAAGCTGGTACGCGCCGCTCTCGGTCATCCTCGCGGTGCCGCTTTCGCTGATCGGCCCGGTGATCGCGCTGTCGGCCGCCGGGCTGCCCAACAATCTCTACACCCAGATCGGCCTCATGCTGCTGATCGCGCTGTCGGCCAAGAACGCCATTCTAATCGTCGAGGTCGCGCGCGAGCGGCGCATCGTCGAACGAATGCCGATCGCGGACGCCGCCGTCGCGGCGGCGCGCACGCGGTTCCGCCCGATCCTGATGACCTCGATCGCCTTCATTCTCGGCGTCGTGCCCCTGGTGACGGCGACCGGCGCGGGCGCCGCCGCACGCGTTTCGCTCGGCATGTGCGTGTTTTCCGGCATGATCGCATCGACCTGCCTTGCCGTGCTGTTCGTCCCCTCGTTCTTCATCGTGCTGCAGCGTTTCGAGGAATGGCTGCAGGCGCGGAAAAGGCCGGCCGCCCCGCCCGCTCCCGACACGACAACGCAAGCGGCCGGCGCAAAATGACATCCAGCCGACACGCCGAGGCGTGCTGCGCGGATTATCCGCTGCGCCGCGCGCAGGCGGTCATTCGCGTGTGACAATCTTCGAGACTCTGCTAAGCTGAATCATCACGCCGATGTACGGAAACGGGGGCCGAGATGACCAGGTCGTCAGTTCTTATGACCCTGCGTAGCCGCGCGTCAGGCTCGGCCCTGTCGCTCCGCGCACTGCTTGCCGGACTTGTCTCGCTCCTCTTGGTGGTTGCGTGGGCCGCGCCGGCGGCGGCGCTCGAAGGGGCGGTCGCGCAGGTCAAGCGCCTCGCCATGATCGGTTTCACGGTGTCCGACATGGAGCGGTCGATCGCCTTCTACGAGAAGGTGCTCAGCTTCGAAAAAGTCGCCGACACGCAGGTCGCCGGGAGCGCATACGATACGCTCAGCGGCGTGTTCGCGAGCCGTGTGCGCGTCGTGCACATGAAGCTCGGCGAGCAGACGCTCGAACTCACCCAATACATCTCGCCGCCGGACGGACGGCCGATCCCGGTGCCGTCCCGCAGCAACGATCTGTGGTTCGAGCACACGGCCATCGTCGTCAGCGACATGGACAAGGCTTACGAGATTCTGCAGCGCCACGGCGTGCGGCAGATCTCGCCCGAGCCGCAGACGATTCCCGCCTCGAACGTGCCCGCCGCCGGAATCAAGGCGTTCAAGTTTCGCGACCCCGACAATCACGACCTCGAGCTGCTCTATTTCCCCGAGGGCAAGGGCAACCCGCATTGGCATAAGCCGACCAACCGAATCTTCCTCGGCCTCGACCACACCGCGATTACGGTCAGCAACACCGAGCAGAGCCTGAAATTCTACCGCGACCTGCTCGGACTCAAGATTTCGGGTGAAAGCCTCAACACCGGCATTACCCAGGAACGCCTCGACGGCGTGTTCAATGCGCGCGTGCGCGTGACCGCGGTCGCCCCGGAAACGGCGCCGCCGCATGTCGAATTCCTGCAATACGAGACCCCGCCCGGCGGCCGGCCGATGCCGATCGACACCACTGCGGTCGACCTCTGGCACTGGCAGACCTCGTTGGTCGTCGACGACATCGACGCCGCCGCCAAGGGGCTGCGCGCCGCCGGCGTCCGCTTCGTCACCCCGGATGTCGTCACCCTGCAGGACGCCACCCTGGGCTTTTCGCGCGCCCTCATGGTGTTGGACCCGGACGGGCATGCGATGCGGCTGGTC
>JAEULX010000112.1 GCA_016793685.1 Bradyrhizobiaceae bacterium | reverse complement strand
ACGATGCTGCGGACGAGGCCCTGCGCCCGCGCCGCGCGCGCGATCGACGAGCCGATCAGGCCGGTCCCGATCAGCGCCAGGCGATTGAAGAGGGGCTCGCGGGAGGTCATGCGCAGTCACCGGGAGCATAGTTCCCTGCCGCCCCTATCTGCAGAGACTGCTCCCTTCCCCCCAGAGGGGCAGGGTTGGGGAGGGAAGGCGTGCACAAAGCTGCATGATCATGTTCGCTACGACCGCGAAAACACCCCCCTCCAGATCCGCGCAAAAATGCGCGGACCGACCTCTCCCTCAAGGGGGGGGGCAGAGGCCCACGCACAATGAACCTTGGCGAGGGCTGAGACCCGAGGATGCAGAGTAGCGCCATCACGCCTTCCCCAGAAATTCGGCGAGCGCCTGCACCACCAGGCGGTTCGCCTCCTCGCAGCCGACGCTCATGCGCAGGGCGTTGGGCAGTCCGTAGACGCCGACCTGCCGCAGCACGAGTCCGCGCGCCGAAAGGAACGCGTCCGCCGCCGCTGCCGTCTTTCCTTGGTCCCCCGGAAAATGGATCAGAATGAAATTGGCGACGCTCGGCGTCACGTCGAGGCCAAGCCGGCCGATTTCCTCCGTGAGCCAGGCGAGCCAGCGGTCGTTGTGGGCGCGCGCGCGCTCGACATGCGCGCTGTCGGCCATGGCCGCAACGCCGGCCGCGATCGCCGGCGCGTTCACATTGAACGGACCGCGGATGCGGTTCAGCGCATCGACGATGTGGGGCGGGCCGTACAGCCATCCGAGGCGCACCGCGGCGAGCCCGTAGATCTTGGAGAAGGTGCGGCACATGACGACGTTTTCGCTGGTCGCCACCAGTTCGATGCCCGCCGCATAGTCGTTGCGCCGGACGTATTCGGCATAGGCGGCGTCGATCACGAGCAGCACGTGCGGCGGCAGGCCGCGATGCAGCCGCTTCACCTCGTCGAAGGGAATGAAGGTGCCGGTCGGGTTGTTGGGATTGGCGAGGAACACGATCTTGGTGCGCTCGGTCACGCAGGCGAGGATCGCATCCACGTCGGCGGTAAAGTTCTTTTCCGGCGCGACCACCGGGGTCGCGCCCGCGCCGAGCGTCGTGATCGGGTAGACGAGAAAACCGTGCGTGGTGTGGATCGCCTCGTCGCCATCGGCAAGGTAGGCGCGGGCGAGCAGGTTGAGGAGATCGTCCGATCCCGCCCCGCACACGATGCGGGTGGGATCGAGTCCGTAGGTTCGCCCGATCGCTTCGCGCAGCGCCGTCGCCGCGCCGTCGGGGTAGTCTTCCAGATGCTCGGCGACCGCGTGATACGCCGCGACCGCCTGCGGGCTCGGTCCGAGCGGGGACTCGTTGGAGGACAGCTTATAGACCTTGGCGGCTCCCGGCGCATCGCTCTTGCCGGGCACGTAGGCCTTGATCTTCAGCACGCCGGGGCGTGGCTCGGGACGCAGGGCAGGCATTCATTCACTCCAGGGCGGTCCGTTCGCGCGGCCGCTTGTCGCTCCTACCACGCGCGGTGGAAACGGTTCTGGGACAATTATCGGCCGGTGGGGATCAGCTTTCCGTCCGCCGATACCGTATAGCGGGTCGCATGGCTGCCGACGAGGGCCAGCGAACGCACCGAGACCCCCGCCTTCTGCAAGGCGTCCGTGATCGCCTCGATCTTCCTGTCGGCCGGCAGGGAGACGAGCAGCGCCGCGCCGTCGAACGCGCCCTCGGGAACGGCGACCACTTCGGCGGCAAGCCCGATGGCCTGCGCCGCCTTCATCCCCCAGCCGGAGACGCTCAGGCTCCAGACGGTCGCTTCGTCGCGGATCACGGCGTCGGGATGCGGGCGGGCGACGGCGAACACCGGATATCCGGCGGGATGGTCGGCGCGCTCGATAAAGGGCAGCCGGGCGATGATCTTCGGCGCATCGTGGGCCTCGAGGCCGGTCCACCAGGCGCCGACGGCGGCGCTCGTCGCCGGCACGAGGCCGAGATCGCCGGGCGCGACGGCGAGCGCCCTGAGCACGCCCGCCGCGCCGAGATGCTCCTGGAACGGCACGGTGAAGCCGAAATGGAACCGCGCCGAGTCGCGCATGGCGGCTTCGCCGGTGGAGATGTCGGCGTGGAGCCGGTAAGGCGCCTGGATATAGGTGAAGGTCGCGATGATCACCCGCAGGATGCTCTCGGCCGTGTCGAGCGGGAGAATGCCGCGATGGCGGGCGACCAGACGCCGCATCATCTCCGCCTCGCGCGCCGGCCGGAACGCGGAGCCCATCTCCGCCGTTCGCTTGACGGCGATGAGCCGCCCGATGATCTCGCTGCGCTCGATCAGGAGGCCGTGCATGGCCTCGTCGATGCGGTCGATCTCGGCGCGGAGCGCCGCCAGCGATGGTTCCGGACCGGCCATGGGGACAACCTTCCCCGCGGGCGCTTCCCGCGGAACTCTTTGATAATTCGTGATCATCGCCGAGGCAAAGAAAACATTGACGGGGCAGGCCGCTGGTCTATGTAGGCCGCTCGCCGCGACGGGAGTGGCCGAATGTGCACCCTAGCGCCTATATTGGAGGGTCGGCGAGCACCCCCATGAGCAACAGTCGGTCTTCTGCCATACGCAATGCGCCCGATCGCGTCCGCGAAGCGGACCAGCCGCGCTCGCCGTTCATCGTCTTCGAGGCGGACCGGCCGCTCAAGCTCGACGCGGGCGTCGAGCTTGCGCCCTTTCAGATCGCCTACCAGACCTATGGCACGCTCAACGCCGCGCGTTCCAACGCCGTGTTGCTGTGCCACGCCCTGACCGGCGATCAGCATGTGGCCAACATCCATCCGGTGACGGGCAAGCCGGGCTGGTGGGAAAGCATGGTCGGGCCGGGGCGGCCGATCGACACCGACCGCTATTTCATCATTTGTCCGAACGTGATCGGCGGCTGCATGGGCAGCTCCGGCCCGTCCTCGACCAACCCCGCGACGGGACACCCGTGGGGGCTCGATTTCCCGGTCATCACCATTCGCGACATGGTGCGGGCGCAGGCGATGCTGCTCGATCACCTCGGCGTCGATCAACTCTTCTCCATCGCGGGCGGCTCGATGGGCGGCATGCAGGTGCTGCAATGGTGCACGACCTATCCGGACCGCGTGTTCTCCGCCCTGCCGTTGGCGACGGCGACCCGCCATTCGGCGCAGAACATCGCCTTCCATGAAGTCGGCCGCCAGGCGGTGATGGCCGACCCGGAGTGGCGTCAGGGACGCTATATCTTCGAGGGCACCGAGCCGCGCCGCGGGCTCGCGGTGGCGCGCATGGGCGCGCACATCACCTACCTGTCGGACGCCGCCCTGCATCGCAAGTTCGGCCGCCGCTTTCAGGACCGCAGCAATCCGACCTTTTCCTTCGAAGCCGATTTCGAGGTGGAGAACTACCTGCGCCACCAGGGCTCCACCTTCGTCGAGCGCTTCGACGCCAACAGCTATCTCTATCTGACGCGGGCGATGGACTATTTCGATCTCGCCGCCGATTACGACGGCGTCGTCGCCAAAGCCTTCAAGGGAACCTCGACGCGGTTCTGCGTCATCTCGTTCACCAGCGACTGGCTGTTCCCGACCTCCGATTCGCGCGCAATCGTGCATGCCCTCAATGCGGGCGGCGCGCGTGTGTCCTTTGCCGAAATCGAGACCGACAAAGGCCACGACGCTTTTCTGCTCGACGAGCCGGAGCTGCTTGCGATCGTTCGCGGGTTCCTGGAATCGGCCGGCCGCGCGCGCGGTCTCACGACGGCGCAAGACTGACCATCGCCATGAACGATATGAACCGCGGAACTCGGACTGGTCTGGTCCGCATGCCCAAAACCCCCGCGCTCGACGATTTTCGCCGCATCGTCGTCAAGGTGGGTTCCGCGCTGCTGGTCGACGCCAAGGCCGGCTGCGTCAAGGAAGCGTGGCTCGCCTCGCTCGTGGGCGACATCGCCGAACTGCATGCGGCGAACCGCGACGTCATGGTCGTCTCCTCGGGGGCGATCGCGCTCGGCCGTTCGATGCTCAGGCTGCCGCGCGGCGCGCTGCCGCTCGAGGACAGCCAGGGCGCGGCGGCGGTCGGGCAGATTGCGCTCGCGCGCATCTGGGCGGAGGCGCTCGGGCGCTACGGCATCAAGGCCGGGCAGGTGCTGGTGACGCTGGGCGACACCGAAGAGCGGCGGCGCTACCTCAATGCGCGCTCGACCATTGCGCGCCTGCTCGACTGGCGCGCCGTGCCCATCATCAACGAGAACGACACGGTGGCGACCAACGAGATTCGCTACGGCGACAACGACCGGCTCGCCGCGCGCGTCGCCAGCATGGCGAGCGCCGATCTCCTGGTGCTGCTCTCCGACATCGACGGCCTCTACGAGGCGCCGCCCGATCGCGTTCCCGACCCGGCCTTCATCGCGGTGGTCGAGCGCATCACGCCGCAGATCGAGGCGATGGCGGGCGCGCCCGCATCGGAGCTCTCGCGCGGGGGCATGCGGACCAAGATCGAGGCCGGCAAGATCGCGACCGCCGGCGGCGCGCATATGGTGATCGCCTCGGGCCGGGTGCTGCATCCGTTGCGGGCGATCCGGAGCGGGGCGCGCGCCACCTGGTTCCTGACGCCCGCCAACCCGGTCACCTCGCGCAAGAAATGGATCGCGGGCTCGCTCGAGCCGAAAGGCACGCTCACCATCGACGCCGGTGCGGTTGCTGCGCTCAAGCGCGGCAAGAGCCTGCTGCCTGCGGGCGTGGTGCGGGTCGAGGGCGCGTTCGCGCGCGGCGATGCGGTGATCGTGCGCGGGCTGGACGGCGCGGAGGTCGGGCGCGGCCTGGTCGCCTACGACGCCGAGGACGCCGACCGGATCCGCGGCATGTCGTCGGCCGACATTCTGCTCATCCTCGGCAATCCCGGCCGCACGGTGATGATCCACCGCGACGATCTCGCGCTCTGGCTGGAGTGACTTTCACGAGCGGACGGGAGTAGAGCGGACGGGGCGCGAGCCCCATCCGCATGGCGCAGGGTCAATGGGCCGGATACTTGGTGGGATCGGCCATCTTGCCGGTGAGCTTGGTCAGGTCGGCGACGGACGCCTTGTCGTCGTAGACGCCGGCGGCCACCTGGATCCCCGATGAAAACGCGATGTCGGCGGCTTTCGTGTAGGAAACCTTGCGCGAGACGCCGCCGGCGCCCGGCTTGGTCCACAGATATTCGACCCAGCCGCCGTGCGGGTCTTCGCCCGCCTTGCACAGCTCCTTGAAGATGAACTTGCCGTTGTTGTCGGTGATCTGCATCAGCGGACGTCCGACCAGGTCGGGACGCATGGGATGCGCCACCATGCGGTCGAGGCGGCAGTCATAGACAAAGACGTAGCTGTCCTTCCACACCCAGGGGCCGTCCTTGCTGTTGAACGCGGCGAAGCCGGACGCGCCCTTCTCGTTCAGGAAACGCGAGGCGGCCCAGACTTTGGACACCACTTCCTCGGGCGTGGCGGCGTCGGGCTCGGCGGTGGTGGCGATGCCGGTTCCGAAAGCGGTCGCGGCGGCCAGAGTGATTGCAGCGATTATCGTCCGTGTTCGCATTGTCAGGCTCCCGCTTCTGCTTCTTGGACACCACTCCGCACGATCTGCTCCGGCTCGATGCGCTTAAGGTCGATCCAGGGCTTGCCCACCGGCAGCACGTCGCGTCCGAAGACGTCGGCGAAAATCAGATGCGCCATGATGTACCAAGCCATCGCGGCGCAGACCATCAGCTCGTAACCCGCCACCACGGTGAGATTGGGAAAGCCGAAATGCGCGAGGTCGAGCAGGATGAAACCAATCAGCAGCAGCGTGAACGTCAGCGCGAGCGCGCCATTGAGGCGCATCGAACCGACCCACAGGATGGCGGTGAAGCCGGTCCACGCAATCAGGAACCAGCCGATGTCGGTCTTGTTCGAAACGTAGATGTTGTAGTGGTTGCCGATGAGCAGGAGCGCGAGCGCGATCCAGAAACAGCCATAGGCGGTGAAGGCGCAATAGCCAAAATTATTGCCGGTCTTCATTTCCTGAAGGCCCGCGATCATCTGGGCGAGGCCGCCGAAAACAAGTCCGAGCCAAATCACCGGCCCGAGGCCCATCCACCCGACATTATGAAACTGCAGCACCATGGTCGTAAGCCCGAACCCCGCCAGGCCGACGACGGCCGGATTGCCAATTTTTTGCTCTGCCATGCTTTCCTCTTTGCTTGCCGCGGAAATTCTGCGCGCGCCTATGGATTCAAATTCGCCAAAGGTTGGCGATCCTCCCGAGAAGCGCCATCGCGCGCAGGCGTTGCGCGTATCATGTCGGGTTAAGCGCGGGCAAGGCCGCCGACGTCAAGTTGCAAAGAAAGTTCACGATCCTGAGGCGAGCGCCTTCTCGATCGCGATTCTGAGTGGTGGGAGATTGGCGAGCGTGATCGGTCCGACCAGCTTGTAGGCGATCATGCCGTCGCGCCCGATCACGAAAGTCTCGGGCACGCCATACACGCCCCATTCGATCGCGGCGCGGCCGGAGGTATCTGCGCCGATCGCGGCAAAGGGATTGCCGAAGCGCTGGAGAAACCGGAGCGCGTTGTCCGCCTGGTCCTTGTAGTTCAAGCCGACCAGCCGAAAACGCTTGTCCGCCGCCATGCGCATCAGCAGGGGCGCTTCCTCGCGGCATGGCAGGCACCACGAGCCCCAGACATTGAGCACGGTGACCTGTCCTTTGAAGTCGGCCCCCGTGAGCCCGGGCACGGATTTGCCCTCGCGCACGAGGCCGGGGATCGCCGGCAGGTCGGTGCCGGGGGCAGGGTGGCCGATCAGCGCAGACGGAATCGTCGCGGGGTCGCCCGCGCCGAGCCGGAACAGGAACAGTCCTGCGAGCGCCAGGAAAATCGCGAGCGGCACGAACACGATCCAGCGCCGCGGCCTCGCCGGTTCGTTGGTGGGAAGCGCCGTCATGCCGTTCCCTCGATCGGCGTCGGGCGAATATTGGCGGAGCGGCGGGTCACGCCGCGGCGCTCGAGATCGGCGAGGGTGCGCCGCTGCCGGCGATGGTCCGCAATGATCCAGGCAATCAGCGCCACGATCACGCCGAGCGCCAATCCGTAGGCGGCGATGATGAAGGCGGCGTGCGGGCCAAGCGACATCGCTCAAGCTCCCGGCGCGGCTTGCGCCTGCAGGAGACGCAGGCTGCGCACGCGGCGGCGCAGGATCTCGTTGCGCATCGCCGCGAGGTGAAGCGTGACGAACAGCAGCGTGAAGGCGACTGCCATCGTGAGCAGCGGCGCCAGGATGGTCGGATGGATCGCCGGCCCGTCGAGGCGCACGACCGACGAGCCCTGGTGCAGCGTGTTCCACCAGTCGACCGAGAACTTGATGATCGGCAGGTTGATCGCCCCGACCAG
>JAEULX010000070.1 GCA_016793685.1 Bradyrhizobiaceae bacterium | reverse complement strand
GACCCGCTTTGCGGCGACCTGGCTCCAGCCGCCCGGCGCTGCACCGAGGTCGGCCACCCGCGAGCCCGGCTTCAGCAGGTGGTATTTTTCGTCGATTTCGATCAGCTTGTAGGCGGCGCGCGAGCGCCACCCCTCGCGCTTGGCGCGCGCGACATAGGGGTCATTGAGCTGGCGCTCGAGCCAGCGCTTCTGCGCCGGCGTCCGGCTCCCGCCGCTCTTCACGCGAACTTTGAGCGAACGACGATTATCTTCTGAATTCATGAAACTTCTGCGACTCGATCCTTGAACGGATTGTTCTCAAGGAGGGGCCTTGAAAGATTCCCCAAGGCGATCCGGCCAGAATGATTGCAGACCCTTCCGGTAAGCCGGTCCCCACCGCGCCGGAACATCACTAGCCGGCTTCGGCCCTGTCCCACACCCCGTCGGCGCGCATCAATTGCACCAGCATGCCTTCGCGCAGGCCGCGATCGGCGACCCGCAGCCGCGGGCACGGGAAGGCGCGCCGGATCGCCTCGAGGATGGCGCAGCCGGTGAGCACCAGATCGGCGCGTTCGATGCCGATACAGGGGTTGGCCGCCCGGTCCTGGTAGCTCATCGCCATCAGACGGTCGATCACGCCGGTGATTTCCTCGGCGCGCAGCCAGCAGCCGTCGACCTTGCGGCGGTCGTAGCGCATGAGGTTGAGGAAAACGCCGGCGATCGTGGTCACGGTCCCCGATGTGCCGAGCATATGAACATTGACGAGGTCGCCGCCATAAGTCGCGGAAAAACTGTGCAGTTCGGTTGCGACCGCTTCGACCATTTCGGCAAAGGCCCCGGGCGTGACGGTGATGCCGCCGAAGCGCTCGGCCAGGGTCACCACCCCGAGCGGCAATGAAATCCACCCCTCGATCGAGGGCTTGGGCGGACCTTTGCACGACGAGTCGGAAGGGCCGAGGCGGACCAGTTCGGACGATCCGCCGCCGATGTCGAACAGGATGGCGCCGCGCGACTGCGGATCCATCAGCGGCGTGCAACCCATTGCAGCGAGTTTGGCTTCGGTCTCCCGGTCGACGATTTCGAGGTCGAGATTGAGCTTCTCGCGCACGCGATCGCGGAACTCGATCCCGTTTTCCGCACTGCGGCAGGCTTCGGTTGCGATCAGGCGCGCGCGGGTGACGCCGCGGCCGAGCATCTTGGCGCGGCAGATCGCGAGCGCCTCGATGGCCCGTTCGATCGCCGCTTCGCTGATGCGCCGAGTGATGGAAACCCCTTCGCCGAGGCGGATGATGCGCGAGAAGGCATCGACGACGCGAAAGCTGTCACCGGCGGGGCGCGCCACCAAGAGCCGGCAGTTGTTGGTGCCGAGATCGAGCGCGGCGTATGTGGGCGAACGATTGGGCGCGGGCCGGCGCCGTCCGGCTGCGGAATTTCCCGAGACGCAGGCGTGTCCATCCTGCACGGATGCGAGTTTCGCCCCGCCACGCGCGGGCTCGCAGAGGCCGGTACCCCGGACCCCGTGGTCCATCGCCTACCTTCCTGGCCGGAGACCCGGTTGCGGGTCTCAACGGCCGCGATCTCGCAACACGAATGTTCAATTCAGTGTAACAGCGCCGAGAGACAGGACGCAATACGAGCTGTGCCATATGTTTCGCTCACGCGGCGGCGTGGCCGGCCTGTTTCCGCCTGTCCGCCGTGCGCCCCGCCGGGGCTTGAAGCCTTCATGCGCCGCATGGTTCAAACCGGCCAGTCAGCGTTACGAGATCGTTTGAAAGCCCCCGATGACCGCCGCGCCCGACCTGGCGTTGACCGCCGACAACACGAACGACGCGAGAGCGATCGCGTCGGTCAGCGCCGCGCATTTCGTTTCCCATGTCTACATTCTCCTTCTGCCGCCGTTGTTCGAGGTGATCCGCGCCGACTACCAGGTGAGCTATACCGAGCTCGGCCTCGCGCTCGTCGCCTTCAACGCGCTGACCGGATTCTTTCAGACCCCGGCCGGCTTCGTCGTCGACCGCGTCGGCGCCCGCATCGTTTTGATCTGCGGCCTGCTGCTCGGCTCGGCCGCCGTCATCGTCGCGGGCGTCGTGAATTCGTTCTGGGTGTTCGTCGCGATGTTCGGGCTCGCCGGTCTCGGCAATGCCGTCTACCACCCGGCGGACTATGCGCTGCTGTCGCATCGCGTCGGCAGCGAACGGCTCGGACGCGCGTTTTCGATCCACACCTTCTCCGGGATGCTCGGCGGGGCGGTCGCACCCGCTCTCCTGCTGTTCCTCTATGGCTGTGTCGGTTGGCGCGGAGCGTTCGTGGCGACCGCCATGCTCGGCGTCGCCGTTGCGGCGGCGCTCGCGCTCCAACGCGACGCGCCCATGCCGCGCAGCCATCGTGATCCTGTCGTCGACGCCGGCGGCGGGGGCGACGGACAAGCCTCGCTGCGGCTCCTGTTGTCGCCGGTGATCCTGCTCAACTTCATTTTCTTCGCGCTGTTCGCCTTCGCCAATGGCGGCCTGCAAGCCTATGCGGTCGTCGCGCTCAGCGCCGCGCATGACGTCCCGCTCGCCGAAGGCAATATCGCGCTGTCGGGATACCTGCTGCTGAACGCCGGGGGCGTGCTGCTCGGCGGCCTGCTCCTGGGCCGCGCCAGTCCCGTGCTCGTCACGGTCACGAGCATGCTCGCCTTCGCTGTCCTGGCGGCCATCCTCGGCTTGTTCACTCTGGGCACGGCGGGGACGGTGATCGCCATGAGCCTCGCCGGTCTCGCATCCGGCATGGCGATGCCGTCGCGCGACATGATGGTTCGGTTGGTGACGCCGCCTGGTTCGTTCGGCAAGGTGTTCGGGTTCGTCACCACCGGCTTCAGCTTTGCGGGCGTACTGGTGCCCTTGTGCTTCGGGCCGCTGATGGACAACGGGCATCCGGTTGCGGTGTTCGTGGCCGTTGCCGCGGCTTCCGTGGTTGCGGTGGCGACCGTGTTCTCCGCGCGCAGCAGCCGCACCGCCGCCAAGCCGAACTGACCAACGCGCATTCGTCGCGCCGCATACGTCGCGCCGCGAAATGGCCGGAAAACGTCCGCGGGTCATGACCTGCGGGAGCCCGCCCCGGTTGGCAGGACGGGGCCACTCCGCTAGTTTGCAGCCGTATTGCGGCGCCGGAGGCCGTATCGGCCGCCGGACAATTGGAGGCAAAGCCATGCAATCCGTCACCGCTCCTCTCGGCGGGGGGGCCAAACTCGTCCATGCCCTTGCGAAGAACTGGTGGCTCGTCCTGCTGCGCGGGATCGTGTCCGTCCTGTTCGGGATCGTCGCCTTCATCTGGCCGGGGCTGACGCTGGTCACGCTGGTTCTGTTCTACGGCGCGTTTGCCCTGGTCGACGGCGTGATCGCGCTGGTGTCGGCCTTCGGCAAGCATGAGGGCGCCCCGACCTGGTGGCTCATCCTGGTCGGCATCGCCGGCATCGGCGCCGGCGTCATCACCTTCCTCTGGCCCGGCCTGACGGCGATCGTGCTGGTGATCTTCATCGGCGCCTGGGCGCTGGTGCACGGCATTTTCGAGATCATCGGCGCGATCAGGCTGCGCAAGGAGATCGACAACGAGTGGTGGCTCATCCTCGCCGGCATCGTCTCGGTGCTGTTCGGGCTGCTGGTGCTGGCTGCGCCCGGCGCCGGGGCGCTCGGCCTGATCTGGGCGATCGCCGCCTATGCCATCGTTTTCGGCGTTCTCCTGATCGGCCTGTCCCTGCGGTTGCGCAAGCATCGGCCGGCGGCGTGAGCCTCTGCCTTTTCGCGGCCGTACTTTTTCGTTGTGCTGCCCGCCGGTCGAGCTTATGTGACGGGCGGGCCAAGCATCGGATGACCGGCTCGGCGTGCGTGGTCGCCGGATGTTGTTGGTTGCGGCGGGCGGAAGTGTAGGCCCGGCTCGCAACGTAAGGCTGCCCAGCCGCCGGGACCGACCCTGGCGGCGCGCGTTGGGGGATAGTTTAACGGTAGAACAGCGGACTCTGACTCCGTTAGTCGAGGTTCGAATCCTCGTCCCCCAGCCACGACAATAAATCCAATGACTTAGGTACGAACATGCGGCACGCGGCAACGCATTTTCGATTCGTCTGGGTGCGTGTGGCATTGGCGATCGGCCTGTGCGCTTTTGGCGCCGTTGCCGGGGCATCCGCCCAGCAGGCGGCGCCGGGTCGCCGCATCGTCGTGACGGGAGAGGGTCAGGTCAGCGTCGCGCCCGACATCGCCCAGATCCGCAGCGGCGTCGTCACGCGCGGCAAGACGGTGCAGTCGGCGGCGGAAGCCAATGCCAAGGCGATGGCGGCCATTCTCGCCGCCCTGACCGAATCAGGAATTGCGCCGAAAGACGTGCAGACC
The DNA here is from genome assembly GCA_016793685.1 of Bradyrhizobiaceae bacterium. Taxonomy (GTDB): domain Bacteria; phylum Pseudomonadota; class Alphaproteobacteria; order Rhizobiales; family Xanthobacteraceae; genus Rhodoplanes. The sequence continues at coordinate 4,490 of JAEULX010000070.1, read as the reverse complement.
ACCCAGTTGTCGATCCAGCCCGAATTCAGCCAGCCGAAGCCGGGCGAGGAACGAAGGCTGGTCGGCTACAGCGTCGGAAACCACGTGACCGTCAAGATCAGGCAGGTCGACCGGCTTGGGAGCGTGCTCGACCGCATGATCGCCGCCGGCGCCACCGACGTGTGGAACCTAGAGTTTCTGGTGTCGAACCCAAACGAGGCCTTGCTTCAGGCGCGGGCCGCGGCCATCGCCGATGCGCGCCAAAAGGCGGAAACCTACGCGCGCGCCGCGGGCGTGACGGTTGGCCGCGTATACTCGATCGAAGAGGAACCGGTCGCCTCGCTCCCCGTGCGGAGCCGCGCGCTGGCCCAAGCCGCTGCGCAGCTGCCGATCGCGCCGGGAGAGAATACGCTGAGCGCCAGCGTCACCGTCGGCTTCGAGATCGCCGACTGAGAGACGGCCGCTCTGCCGCTCGTCTACCGTGACAGGGCCTTTGCCGGGTCGAGGCGATAGGCGCCCAGCGCGGGCATGATCCCGGCGGCAAGACCGAAACCGGCGATGAGAGCCAGCCCCAGCGCAAAAATCGTGATATCGAGCCGCATCCCCGGCATGAACCTCACCAGGCTGTTCTGCTCGCTCACGATCACAAGCGAAGCAATCAGAAGCCCGGGCACGCCGCCGAGGACCGCCAGCAGCAGCGTCTCGCCCAGAACAAGCCGGAGCACGCGGCCTTTGGAGAAGCCGAGCGTTTTCAGCACGGCGATCTCCTTCGCGCGTTCGCGCACCGCCATCGCCATCGTATTCCCGACGATCAAGAGGATCGTGCCAAACGCGGCTCCGACCACGAGCAGGACCAGCACCGCGACATTTCCGAATTGGGTTTCGAACGCGGCAAAAAACGCCTTTTCCGTATCGGTCGTCGTCTCATAGGACGAATTGGCGAAGCCCTGATCGATCGCCCTGGCGAGGCGCTCGGAATCGATCGCCGACCCTGCGCGCAAGAACAGCCAGCCGATCGTGTCTTTGCCGAAGGCGCGGGTTTCGTTGAAATAGTCGTAACGAAAGATCAGCCGGTCGGTGTCGACATAAGGCTTCCGCTTGTCAAAGATGCCGACGATCGTCACGTCCCACGTGCGCGAGCCGTTCCTTTGCACATGCGTATCGCTGGTGATCGGGATACGGTCACCGACCTGCCAGCCCCATTGCTGCGCCATCGCCTGTCCAACCAGCGCGGCAACATGGTCACGCTGGAACGCTTCCCGTATTTTCGGCGGCAGATCGAAATCGGTATCGACGACCCTCATGTACGTCTCGGGCTCGACGGCGACCGCGATCAGCTTGTTTTTCGGATCCTGGAAATAGCCGCCGAACCAGACGGCGTATGACGCCTCGTTAACGCCGCGCATCTGGCGAACGTGATCGAAATAGGCGACGGGCAGCGGGTGCGTGAAGTTCACTTTGTTGACGACGACCAGCCGGTCGTCTTCCGAACTTTCCTGCCCGGCATCGAAGGTGCGCTGGAAAGTAGCGAGCACGCCGAAGATCGCGAAGGCGATCGCGACCGAGACGATTATCAACGCAGCCCGCAGGCTGTTGCGAAACAAATTTCTCCAGATGAAAAGAAAATCGCTCACGAAAAGTGCTGCGCGTAAGAGCGTTTCTACGCTCTCAAGCATACACGTCTCACGTGTGCATTTTATGAAAGCGACGCGCTAATCGCCGTCGTCGCCGGACGTGCGGCCGCATCCGGAAACGCGAGCGCCTGCGCTCAGCGCGACGGCTTCTTCCAGATGCCGCGATCCTGCATCAGCGCGACCTGCCGATCGATGACCTCGCGCTTGTAGTCGGCATGCCGGCCCGGCACTTTGTCCATGTACAAATTCTTCGGATAGATCGGCTGCTCGTAGATGATCTGAGCGAGCTCGGCGCGAATGTCCTTCATCCAGTTGGTGACCTGGGCCGATTGCCGGTGATGGCGCAGCGCCTCGATATTGATGACGCCGGAGACGAAGGTCGAGCCGTTGGTGTCGCGCTGCTTGCCGACGAGCTGGCCGCGATAGTCGACGATCATCGACTGGCCGCCGCCGGCGTCGATCCCCGTATGGCCGTCCGGATAAAGGTGATAGCTGCCGATGTTCGGCGCGACGATGTACATGTTGTTCTCGAGCGCGCGCGCGCGGTTGGAAATTTCGAAGAAATCGTTCTCCGTGAACGGCGCCGGCAGCGAGGCGCGGTACACGACCTCCGCCCCGTTCATGGCGAGGCCGCGCCCGTTCTCCGGATAGTTGCCTTCCATCGCCATCATGATGCCGAGCCGGCCGATGGCGGTGTCGGCGACCGGCCAGAAGGCGTCGAGCGTGCGCCCGTGCTTCTCGATCCACCAGTCGTAAATGTCGTGCGGCGACACCGAGCGTTCGACCGGCAGCAGCGCGCCGAGCTTGTAGTGCTGCAAGATGACGTTGCCGTCGGGATCGACGATGAAGCCGATATTGAAGAACCGGTCCGGCCAGTCCTTATGGCGCGCCTTCGCCTGCGCCATGATGAACACATTCCATTCGCGCGCGAGCGCGCCGATCTCGTCGGTCTCCGGCCCCGGAATATCGATGCAGCAGGTGCGTGCGTAGTCGGCATGATCGACGTCGAGGACCTCGTCGTTGAAGCCCATCAACGCGCCCTCGGGGATCGCGAGCAGCCGCACCGGGATGTCGAGATTGGAGAGCCAGAACGCCGCTTTGGTCAGGCTCTTGAGGTGCTCGATATTGTGCTTGATGTCCTCGCGCCGGCGGATGCCCCAGAAAGTCGGAATGAGCCCAACGGCGTTATACGGTTCGATCATTGGCGTCTCCTCGAGCGATTGCCCTTGAACACCGCGCCGCCGACCCGGTGTCAAGTGGGCGGCACGGTGGCGCGGCGCGCAACGCCGCAGCGCAGGCCCCTGCCCTTGCGGCGCAATTCGTGCTTGAAAGAGCGGGCAAGGGGCGGCTTATTCGAATGCTTTAACCGACAGCAGGCGCCGCCGGCGCGTGAAGGCGGTCGAAGCGCAGGAGGCTCTTAATGCGGACATCGGTCAAGACGTGGGTCATCGCCGCGGCGCTCGCAACGATCGCGGCGGGGGCGCACGCGGAGGATAAAGACAAGCTCAAGATCGGGGTGATCGCGACATTGTCCGGCCCGCCGGCGGTGCTCGGCCAGCAGCTCCGGAACGGCTTCGAACTTGCGGTCAAGGAGCTGGGAGGAAAGATGGGCGGCCGCGAGGTCGAACTCTTCGTGCAGGACGACGAACTCAAGCCCGACGTCGCAGTCTCCAAGGTGCGCGCCCTCGTCGATCGCGACAAGGTCGATTTCGTCGTCGGCCCGATCTTCTCCAATATTCTCCAGGCGATCGTGAAGCCGGCGACGGACGGCGGGGCGATCCTGATCAGCCCGAACGCCGGCACCTCGAACTTCGCCGGCAAGGACTGCAACCCCAACCTGTTCGTCACCTCCTACCAGAACGACCAGATGCACGAGATCATGGGCAAGTATGCCCAGGATTCGGGGAAAAAGACCGCCTTCATCATGGCGCCGAACTACCAGGCCGGAAAGGATTCGCTCGCCGGATTCAAACGCTACTTCAAGGGCGAGGTCCTCGACGAGGTCTATGTCCCGCTCAATCAGCTCGATTATTCCGCGGAACTGTCGAAGATCGCCGCGGCCAAGCCCGAAGCGGTGTTCGTGTTTCTGCCGGGCGGCATGGGCGTGAACTTCGTCAAGCAATTCCGCCAGGCCGGCCTCGCCGACAAGACCACCTTCCTGTCGACCTTCACCGTCGACGAGTCGACGCTGCCGGCGCAGAAGGATGCCGCGGTCGGCTTCTATGCCGGCTCGAACTGGGCGCCCAATCTCGACAATCCGCAGAACAAGGCCTTCGTCGCCGCCTACGAGAAGGAATACGGCGCGGTGCCCGCGACCTATGCCTTCCAGGCCTACGACACGGCGATGCTGATCGACAGTGCGCTGAAAGCGACCAAAGGCGACACGCAGAACAAGGATGCCCTGCGGGCGGCCTTGCTGAAGGCCGATTTCAAATCGCTGCGCGGAAAATTCAAGTTCAACACCAACCATTATCCGATCCAGGACTTCTATCTCACCAAGGTGGCCAAGCGGCCCGACGGCAAGTTCCAGACGGAGATCGAGAAGGCGGTGTTCACCGACTATGCGGACCCGCACGCCAAGGACGGCCCGATGAAGTGATGGCCGTCGGCTGCAAGGCCGATAGTGGGCCTTCTCGCCCCTCTGCCCTCGCGGGAGGAGGCAACGCCAGCAAGTTCCCGCCGTGCGGCGGACCAGCACGCAGCCCGCTCATGTCCACGACGCTTCTCATCGTGCAGATGTTGAACGGGCTGCAGCTCGGTATCGTGCTGTTCCTGATCGCGGCGGGACTGTCGCTGGTGTTCGGCGTGATGGACTTCATCAATCTCGCCCACGGCGTCCAGTACATGCTGGGCGCCTATCTCGCGGTCGCCTTCTAT
>JAEULX010000068.1 GCA_016793685.1 Bradyrhizobiaceae bacterium | reverse complement strand
CCGCTGTCAGGAATCGCGCCGACGTTAAGCACAATACCGCCGCCGGGCCGTGACGCAAGGCGCTGAATTCCCGACCCTGCGGGAGCGCCATTCTGGCCGGGAGGCGGCCTTTCGCGCGCAGGGCACAACCACAGATAGAGCGTCGGCAACGCACGAACACGTTGCGCCGGAGGATGCGGCCGCTCGTCGACCCCGACCGCGCCGAGCGGACCGGCAAACGAATGCGCCATTGCCAATTTCGGTGTGGATAACATTTCCGACCGCATGGATTAGCCAGCGGATTCAAGCTGCCCCATCCCCTCTTTCGCAAGCGCCGCGCCGCAGCGGCGCACGGTACGATCCGGGTCCGCGCCTTGGCTATACCTCAGTTTAGAATTATTAAAGACCTGTGACTCTCCGCAGTTTGTGGGCCGTCGCTCTCCGCCGATGAACGGCTGACCGTATCGAATGGCGTGCACAGATTTCTCAGGAAACCTCGCGCGCGGGGTGTTGTCCTGTGGCCCGCGGATCAAAACCCGCGGACATGCGGAGCATCGTAAGTCGCTTATCGCAGCGCTCCTCGTTTCGATTGCGATCATACCGGCCGCGCCGGCAGCCGCCCAAACACTCGAAGCCGCGCTCGTCCACGCCTATCAAAGCAATCCGGTGCTGAACGCCGAGCGCGCGCGCCAGCGCGGCACCGACGAGAACGTGTCGATCGCGCTGTCCGGCTACCGTCCGCAACTCGCCGCCGGATTCAGCCCAAGCCTGATCGCGGTGCGCGACCTTTTCGTCGACGGCTCTACCGCGTCGGCAACGATGCGCGGATACACGGCGCAAATCGCGCTCAATCAAATTATTTTCAACGGCTTTCGGACCGGAAACCAGGTGCGGCAGGCGGAGTCGCAGGTGCAGTCGGGACGCGAGGCGCTGCGCGGAGTCGAACAGGCAATCCTTCTCGACGCGGTCACCGCGTTCGAGAACGTGGTGGCAAGCCAGGCGCTGGTCGAAGCGCAACGGGTCAACGTGACGTTCCTCCGCGAAACCCTCGAAAGCACGCGCAAGCGGCTCGACGCGGGCGACGTGACCCCGACCGACGTCGCACAAGCGGAGGCGCGCCTCGCCCGCGGCTCGGCCGATCTCAACGCTGCGGAAGTAAACCTCGCCATCGCTCGGGCCACCTACGAGCAAGTCATCGGGGCGCCCCCCGGACATCTCGTTCCGCCGCCGCCGATCGACCGGCTGCTCCCGGGCGCACCCGACCAGGCCCTGGCGGTGGCGCGGCGGGAAAACCCGGCCGTGCGCGGCGCCACCTACGACATCGACGTCGCCCAGTATGCGATCCGCGTCGCCGAGGGCGCGCTCTATCCCACCATCACGGCGCAAGCCTACCTTTTGAATACCCAAAACACCGACACGCAGCTCAGCGTCGCGAAGAGCAACCAGGCCGGGGTGATCGGCAACCTCAACATTCCGATCTACGACGGCGGCCTTGCCTCGGCGCAAGTGCGTCAGGCGAAGGAAGCGCTGTCGCAGACGCGGCTCATTCTCGATCGCGTGCGGCGGCAGACCAGCGCTGCGGTGTTCGCCGCCTGGGCGACGCATGAAGGCGCAAAGATTGCAATGGCGGCGTCCGAATCGGAGGTTCGCGCGGGCACGATTGCGCTCGAAGGCGTTCGCCGCGAGGCGCAGGCCGGACAGCGCACGACGCTCGATGTCCTCAACTCGCAGCAGGACCTGACTTCCGCGCGAGCGCGCCTGATCGGAGCGCAGCGCGACCGGGTGGTGGCGTCCTACACGCTCCTCTCCGCCATCGGGCGGCTCGATCATCGCAACCTGCTGCTTTCCGTGCCGAACTACGAGCCGCAGACCCACTACCATCAGGTCCGCGACGTCTGGCATGGATTGCGCACGCCGGCAGGCCAGTAGCGCGACCGAGTCACTTGGCCGGTTCGCGCACGTGCTCGCGCCGCACCGCCATGCGGCCATGGCGCGAGAAGATCGAGATCAGCACCGGCAAGGTGATGAGAATGACGATCGGGGCAAGCGCCATCCCGCCGACGACGACAACCGCGAGCGGCTTTTGCACCTGTGAGCCGATGCCGGTCGAAAGCGCGGCGGGAAGCAGCCCAACGCCGGCGATGATGCAGGTCATCAGCACCGGGCGCATCTGACGCTCGCCGGTTCGCACCAGCGCCGCCCACCGTTCGAATCCCGCTTCGATCAGGCGGTTGTACTGGCTGAGCAGGAGAATGCCGTTCATCACCGAGATGCCGAACAGGGCGACGAAGCCGATCGCCGCCGACACGCTGAAGGGCGTGCCGGTCAGGACGAGCGCGAACACGCCACCGATCACCGCCATCGGAATGACGCTCATCGCCAGCAGGGTGTCGACCCCGGAGCCGAAATTGAGGAAGAGCAGAAGCGCGATCATCGCAAGGCTGATCGGAACGACGATTTGCAGCCGTGCGATTGCATCCCTGAGATTGCCGAACTCGCCTACCCAGTCGAGGCGGGAGCCGGGAGGCAGACGGACACCGCCGGCAACGCGCTCCTGCGCCTCCGCGATCGCGCTGCCGAGGTCGCGATCGCGCACGCTGAATTTGATCGGCAGATAGCGCTGCTGGTTTTCCCGATAGATATAGGCTGCGCCTGACACCAACTGCACCGTGGCGACATCGCTGAGCGGGATCTGGGTCATCCCGCTCGGTCCCTGCACGCCGATGCGCAGGTTCTGGATCGCTTCCGGGCTCTGGCGATACTGAGGCGCCAGCCGCACGATGATCGGGAAGAACCGGTCGCCGCCGGGCTCGTAGAGATTGCCGGCCGCCTCGCCGCCGATCGCCGCGCGGATCGTCGCGTTGATGTCTCCGGGCGTCAGGCCGTAGCGCGCGGCGCGCGCACGATCGACGTCGATCTGGATGGTCGGCTGGCCGAGCGAAATGAACACCGCGAGGTCGGCGACGCCAGGGACCTTTTCCAACTGTCCGCGGATCGCGTTCGCGGTGTTGGTCAAGGTGCCCAGATCGTCGCCGAACAGCTTGATCGAGTTCTCGCCTTTGACGCCCGAGACTGCTTCCGCGACATTGTCCTGCAGGTATTGGGAGAAGTTGAACGCGACGCCGGGAAACTCCTCGGTGAGCCGCTTGAGGATCTGCTCCGTCAGTTCGGGCTTGTCGATGCCCTTGGGCCAGCGGTTCGCCGGCTTCAAGGGCGCGAAGAACTCCGCATTGAAAAAGCCCGCGGGATCGGTCCCGTCATCGGGCCTGCCATGCTGCGATACGACCGTCTCGACCTCGGGAAAGCTGCCGATCAAGGCCCGCATGCGGTTGACGTAGCTGTTCCCCTCATCGAGGGAGATGGTGGAGGGCAGCGTGGCGCGGATCCACAGATTGCCTTCTTCGAGCTTGGGCAGGAACTCGAGGCCGAGCATCTGCCCGGCATACATGACGAGCAGCAGCAGGCCGGTCACCACGCCAAGGACGACCATGCGGTTGGCGAGCCCGAAGCGAAGCACCGGAATATAGATGGCGGTCAGCGACCGCACGATCCGGGTCTCTGTTTCCGTCACCTTGTCCGGGAGCAGATAGGCGCTGAGCGCCGGCGTCACGGTGAAGGTCGCGATCAGGCCGCCGGCGAGCGCATAGGCATAGGTCTTCGCCATCGGGCCGAAGATATAGCCCTCGACGCCGCGGAGCGTGAACAGCGGGATGAACGCCGCAATGATGATTCCGGCGGAGAAGAAGATCGAGCGGCCGACGCTGCTGGCCGAATGGTAGATTTCGAGAAGCTTGCCGGTCAGACCCACGCCATGCTTGTCGAGCGGGGTCGAACGGCGCCGCTCGAACGGCTGGCCAAGGCCGCGAAAAATGGCTTCGACCATGATCACCGTCGAATCGACGATCAGGCCGAAGTCGATCGCACCGACCGACAGGAGATTGGCGGACTCCCCGCGCAGCACCAGGATTCCGACGGCGAACAGCAGCGCAAAGGGAATCGTCGCGCCGACGATGACCGCGCTGCGCAAATTGCCGAGAAACACCCATTGCAGCAGCACGATCAGCGCGATCCCGAACAGCATGTTGTGCAGAACCGTGCGGGTGGTTATGTCGATCAAATCCTTGCGGTCGTAAATGCGCTCGATGCGGACGCCGGGCGGCAGGATGCCCGAGTCGTTGATGCGCTCCACCTCCTCCTGCACGCGCACGATCGTCGGCATGCTCTGCTCGCCGCGGCGCATCAGCACGATGCCCTGCACGATGTCGTCTTCGTCATCCTTGCCCGCGATGCCGAGCCGGGGCTGATGTCCGACCTTGACGGTGGCGACGTCACGCACCAGCACGGGATTGCCGCCGCTCTGGGTCAGCATCGTGTTGTTGAGGTCATCGATCGAGCGGATCAACCCGACCCCGCGCACGACCGCCGCCTGCGGCCCGATATTGACGGTGTTGCCGCCGACATTGATGTTGCTGTTGTTGAGCGTCTGCAGAAGCTGCGGGAGCGTCATCCCGAAGGCGAGCAGCTTGTTGATGTCGACCTCGAGCTCGAAGGTTTTTATCTTGCCGCCCCAGCCGACCACGTCGATCACGCCGGGAACCATGCGGAAGCGCCGCTCCAGCACCCACTCCTGCAGCGTCTTGAGGTCGAGCACGCTGTAATTCGGCGGTCCGGCGAGTTTGTAGCGGTAGATTTCGCCGATCGGGCTCGTCGGCGATATCTGCGGCTGGGCGTTGTTCAAGAGCGGCGGCATCGCGCCCAGGCGATTGAGCACCTGCTGCAGCGCTTCATCGTAGGTGTAGTCGAAGGTGAATTGCAGATTGACGTTGGACAGGCCGTACAGCGAGATCGTGCGGATGTTGCGCAGGTACTTGATGCCGGCGACCTGCTTTTCGATCGGAATGGTGATGTAGCGCTCGATCTCCTCTGCCGACAGCCCCTGGCTTTGCGTGATGATTGTCACCATCGGCGGCGTCGGGTCGGGATAGGCTTCGATGTTCAGCTGGCGGAACGCGATCAGACCGCCGATGATGACCAGCACGAACAGGCCGACCATCAGCATCCGGTGCTTGAGCGCATTTGCGATCAGGGCGTTCATCGGCGTTCTTCGTCGCGATCTCCGCTGCCGAGCCCTGTCAGCCGCCCGTCGCGACGCGGTCAATAAACAGGCTGCCCCGCACCACGATTCTCTCCCCGGGACTGACGCCGTCGACGATCTGGATCAGCGATCCGTCGGCCATGCCGGTCTTGATTCCGCGCAACTCGATGGTTTTGTCGTCCCGCGCCACCCAGGCGCGCACCGAACTGCCCTCGTAGATGAGCGCGGCGCGCGGCGCGGCCGCTGCGACAACGTCGCGCCGGACCGTGATAGTGACGCTGGCGAACATCTCCGGCTTGAGCAGGCCTTCCGAATTATCGATCGTCGCGCGCACCATCAAACGGCGGCTCGCCGGGTCGAGGGCGGCGGCGACGTAATCGATCGTGCCCTTGAAGACCCGATCAGGATAGGCAAGGACGGTGAAGCTCACGCTTTCCCCGACGGCCACCTTCCCCGCGTCGGTCTCGCGCACAAACGCCGTGAGCCAGACATTCGTGAGGTCACCGACGACAAACACCGGATCGCTCGTCGCTGCGCTTACATACTGCCCGGGACCGATCTTGCGCTGAACGATTGTGCCGCCGATCGGGGAATGGACCGGCGTATCGGGACTGATGCGTCCGGTCTTCTCGAAGGTGTCGATGTCGGCGTCGGCGCGTCCGAGAATGCGCAGGCGGTTGCGCGCGGCTTCCAGTGCGGTCTCCGCCGACCGCATGTCGTTTTGCGCAGCGACCAGCCCGGCTTGCGCATTCTGCATTTCCTTGAGGGGGACGGCCTTCGCCGCGTACAGGTCCCTGCTCCGCTTGTCGGTGATCTGCGCAAGATTGAGGGCCGAACGCGCCTTGTTCATCGCGGTGATCGCGGCGATGAAATCGTTCTGCGCCTGCACCATGTCGGTCGCCTCGACAATGAACAGAGGCTGGCCCGGTTGAATGATATCGCCGGCTTTCGCGAACAGCCGCGTCACCCGTCCGGCGTAGGGCGAAAAGATCGGAGTCGAACGGTCCTCGTTGACCTGTATCTTCCCCTCGGTGACGAACTCGGAATTAAACGAATGATTGGCGATCTGCACGACCGAAAGGGCCGCCCATTCCGAGTCCTTGGGTCGATAGACTCGGGTCTTCCGCTTGGCTTCAGCGGACATTTCCTCCGGCGGCAACGGCTTGTTGGCGCGGTACGCGGAGCTCCACGTCGCCGCGAAACCACCCACAATGCCCGTTATGAGCACAACCAAAACGATTTGCGACCGCCAGCTCAGCGGTCGCGCGGGCCGTTCCGACTTGTTGTCCTCCACCCGGCTCCCTCCGGAAAAGCACGGGAAAATCATTTTTCGGCAGTATATAGAACCATTCTAAGAATTGCACATTAACCCTCGTTGAACAAAGCGTTGTGCGCCGCAGCAAGGTTGGACCTCCGACGGTGGCACGGCTCCCGAGGGGTTCGCCAGGGCGAGAAGGTCAGGGGCGAGCGTCGTGATTGCTCGCGCACTAATAATGCCAGATCGACCGGGCGCCGATGACCAGCGCGTCGACAGCCGATGCGCCGCCGTCCGGGTGCCAGACATAGGTAAGCACTGGTTGCAGCGTCCATCCGGGAACGATCTGAAATAGGTAATTGATCTCCAAATTCGCTTCGTAATCCTGGATGACCTGCGGCACGCCGGTTAATGCGATCTCGTCGGCTTCTGCGCCGCGCACGCTGTTCGAATAGCGGGCGTACTCGTAGATCGCGCCGAATTTGTCATCCGGCCGGCCAGGGATCAGGCCGGCGAACACGATGCCGGTCTGGTACCAGAAATTGATCAGATTGCGGTCCTGCGGACTGCCGGAGGCGAGCCCGAACACGGTAATGCCGCTGTTCGCGTCTCCGCCCTGGGGCCGATAGAGCTGCTGCTCGAACACGCCATAAAGGCCGTTGTCGGTCTTCCGCTTCAACGGCCGCCCCGAGCCGTCGGGATCCGCCAGCAGAGTCCCGTCATCGGCGAACCGGTTGTCGTCGAACCTCCCGAAATGCGCCCAGGCGCCGAACTTCAATACGGTGGCAAGCCCGGTGTCCGTCTTCTCGCGATTATTTCTGAATTGCGCCTCGGCGATCACAAAGGGCGAGTCTTTGAGGCGGAAATTGACGCCGTATTTGTTGCGGAGCTGCTCGTCGCCCGGCGTTCCAGGCCCGGCCGGATCGCCATTGAACACCGCCGCGAGCACGGAGACGTGCTCGTTGGGATTGATCTTCACCCGTACGCCCGGCGTCGAGAGCGGATAAGCCGGTCCGCCG
>JAEULX010000060.1 GCA_016793685.1 Bradyrhizobiaceae bacterium | reverse complement strand
ATGCCTATACCGGCTCGGCGCGGAATCCTTCGCCGACCGGGTTCTGCTTGCCTGGGCGCGCGCGGGAACAGGCGGCGATGATGCGGGCTGGCAGGCGCTGATGCGCCTGCCGCAGCAATGGCTTGTTCCCGCCTTTCCGCTGCGCGCAGCAGCGTTCATCGAACGCGGGGTGGCGAAGGGGCCCGCGCTCGGCGCAGCCATGCAAGCCGCCGAGGAGGCTTGGATCGCCGAAGGCTTTCCCGACAGGCCCTCAGACATCGAAGCGATTGCCGACAGGATCGCCGCACCGCATCGCGCCAAGCCGTCCTGAACCGGACGCAGGCCTTGTACGACATTTCGTTCTGGCAGCTTGCACTGATCGCTGTCGCAGCGCTGCTCACCGCGGTGGTCGGCGGGGTCGCCGGCTACGGCACGGGCGCACTGATGCCGCTAATCCTGGTGCCGATCGTCGGTGCGGAGCCGGTGGTGCCGATCATCGCGCTCGCGGCTCTGTTCAGCAATGCCAGCCGCGCGATCGTTTTTCGCCGGTCGATTGTCTGGCCGCGGGCGTTGGTCGTCCTCCTCGCCGCCGGTCCCACCTGCGCGCTCGGGGCCTGGGCTACACGCTGCTGTCAGGACGCGGTGCACTGCTGGTGATCGGGTCGATGATGGTCGCAAGCGTGCCGCTGCGTCGAATCATGCATCGGCGCGGATTCCGGCTGGGCCGGCCGGGGCTTGTCGCGGCCGCCTGCGGATGGGGCGTTGTCGTCGGCGGCACCACCGGCTCCGGCGCGATGCTGCTTGCCCTGCTGATGGCGGCCGGACTCGAAGGCGCCGCCGTGATCGCGACCGATGCGGCGATCTCCATCGCGACGGGGCTGATAAAGGTCGGCGTGTTCGGGATCGCGGGCGCGGTCAGCGCACGGGTGATCGCGGTTGCCGTGCTGATCGGGATCGCGGCGTTTCCCGGAGCGTTCCTCGCGAAGGCGTTGCTCAATCGCATGCCGCTCTCGGTGCACACGGCGATTCTCGACGCTGTTGTTTTGCTCGGCGGCGCGCTGATGATCGCGGGCGCTGCGCGCGCGTGAAGAATGTCCGGTAAAGCCCCGGATGCGATCGCGTGCCCGCATTTTCTCCGGCGAACCAGATCCCGCCCCCGGATCAAGTCCGAGGGCATGCTTCGCCGGAAAATGCGGTAATCGTCACGGCCACTTCACCAGCGGCGGCAGGGAGGACAGGATCGACTCGACATTGCCGCCGGTCTTCAGGCCGAACACGGTGCCGCGATCATAGAGCAGGTTGAATTCGACATAGCGGCCGCGGCGGACGAGCTGCTCGTCGCGCTCGGCTTCGCTCCACGGCACAGCAAAGTTGCGCCGCACCAGTTCGGGATAGATGTCGCGGAATGCGCGCCCGACATCTTGGACAAAGGCGAAGTCCGCGTCCCAGTCCCCCGAATCATGCCAGTCGAAGAAAATGCCGCCGATGCCGCGCGGCTCGCGGCGATGTTTGAGATAAAAGTATTCGTCGCACCACGCCTTGTATTTGTCATAGGGCGCGATGCGTGCATGCGCTGCGCACGCGGCCCGCATGGCGGCGTGAAAGGCCTGCGCGTCCGCATCGTCTTGCGAGCGGCGGGCGTCGAGCACCGGCGTGAGGTCGGCGCCGCCGCCGAACCAGGCCTTGCTGGTCACGACGAAGCGCGTGTTCATATGGACCGCCGGCACATGCGGGTTCCACAGATGTGCGATCAGCGAGATGCCGGACGCCCAGAAGCGCGGGTCATGCTCGGCGCCGGGAATGTCTTTGCGGAATTCGGGCGCGAACTCGCCGAACACCGTCGAGACATGCACGCCGACCTTTTCGAACAGCCGGCCCTTCATCATCGCCATCACGCCGCCGCCGCCGGGCGCGCCGGTGTGATCGGTGCGGCGCCAGGGCGAACGGGCGAAACGGCCGGGCGCGCCGGCATAGAGCGCGGCGGGCGCTTCGTCCTCCAGCGCCTCGAACGCAGCGCAGATATCGTCGCGCAGGGCTTCGAACCACGCGCGCGCCCGCGCCTTGCGGGTGTCCAGGTCCTGGTGAGCGGACGGCGGCGAGGGGACGTTCGCATGGGAGTTAGGGGGCATCGCTTCGCCTAGAGCAAATTCCGTTCTAATTAAATCGGAATTCGCTCAGGTTCTCCTCGAGGGGTCGCATTCTCTCCGGCGAACCGGTTCCCACCCCCGGATCAAGTCCGAGGGCATGCTTCGCCGGAAAAGGCTCTGGGTCTTTCGCAGAGGCTTTATCAGCGGAGGGCATAGGCAAATCGGCGAAGTTAGTCGACCGCGCCACCGTGAGTATTACCTGGGCCGGCCTGCAACTGCCGCAAAGCCTCGCCGACCGCCATCGCGCAGCTGATCGCCACGTTGAGCGAGCGCAGGCCGGGTCGCATCGGGATCACGAGCTTCGCATCGGCCACGCCATGCACTTCGTCGGGGACCCCCGAGCTTTCCCGCCCGAACAGGAGAATATCATCCATGCCGAAGCGATGGGCGAGGTAGGGCGTAGGTCCATGGGTGGTGAACAGGACAAGGCGCAGGCCTTCCACCTGCCGCCACGCCTCGAACTGCGCCCAGGAGGAATGGCGGGTGAGCGCCACCTGATCGAGATAGTCCATGCCGGCGCGGCGGAAGGCGCGGTCGGTGGTGGGAAAGCCTGCCGGTTCGATGATATGGGCGTCGAGTCCGAGGCAGGCCGCCAGCCGCAGGATGGTTCCGGCGTTTTGTGGAATATCCGGTTGGAACAAGGCGATACGCATGCTGTGCACTCTCTCCGATCGGCCGCCATGGGCTGCCTCGGCAGGCCCCGCGCCCAGGGCGGAAAATTAATTCGACTAGGCGATGCTGCACCTGCTCAGCGGGCTTGCGCTCCCCCCGCAAGGGTGCCAATAAAACGCGCAGACAGTGATGGCGCAGACCTGCCTTTTCGCCCGCTGCTGTGGTCCTGCCCGTCCGGCGTGCCGCCGGTTTCGGCCCTCCTTGAGGTGAATAGACCCGCTAGGTGAACCGCCCACCGTCAAAAGAAAAAAGGGACTGACACCGTGACGCTCGACTCAATCCTGGAAGCCTCGCCGTCTCGCCGCGATTTTCTCTATATCGCGACCGGCGCAGCCGGCGCGATCGGCGTAGGGTTCGCGCTCGTGCCATTGATCGCACAGATGAATCCGGACGCTTCGACCGTGGCGGCCGGCGCTCCCATCGAGGTCGACCTCGCCCCCATCGCGGAGGGGCAGGTGGTCAAGGTCACCTGGCGCAGCAAGCCGATCTTCATCTCCCATCGCACCAAGCAGGAGGTGGAGGAGGCGCGTGCGGTTCCCCTCAGCAACCTGCCCGATCCGCAGACGGACGAGCAGCGCACCAAGCCCGGCCATGAACCCTGGCTCGTCGTGATCGGCATCTGCACCCATCTCGGCTGCATTCCGATCGCCAACCAGGGCGATTACGGCGGCTGGTTCTGCCCCTGCCATGGCTCCCATTACGACAATGCCGGACGCATCCGTCGCGGCCCCGCGCCGGCCAATCTTGCCATTCCGCCCTATCGATTTGTGTCCGACACCAAGATCCAGATCGGCTGACTGCCCTCCAATTAGAGAAACATCATGAGTGGACATTCCACCTTCGAGCCGCAGAACCGGTTGATGAAATGGTTCGAGGCGCGGCTTCCGATTGTCGGCTTGTTGTATTCGTCCTTTGTCTCCTATCCGACGCCGCGCAATCTGAATTTTCTTTGGACATTCGGCGCAATTCTCAGTTTCTTTCTGATCATTCAGATCGTGACCGGGGTCATCCTGGTCATGCATTACACGCCCAACGTCGATCTGGCCTTCAACTCCGTCGAGCTGACGATGCGCGACGTGAACTACGGCTGGCTGCTGCGCTACGTGCACGCCAACGGCGCGTCGATGTTCTTCCTCGCGGTCTACATCCACATGTTCCGCGGAATCTATTACGGCTCCTACAAGGAGCCGCGCGAGATCCTGTGGATCATCGGCGTGATCATTTTCCTGCTGATGATCGCCACCGGCTTCATGGGCTACGTGCTGCCTTGGGGCCAGATGAGCTACTGGGCGGCGACCGTCATCACCAACCTCTTCTCGGCGTTTCCCATTGTCGGCGAACCCATCGTCACCTGGCTGTGGGGCGGCTATGCGGTCGGCAATCCGACGCTGCAACGGTTCTTCTCCCTGCACTATCTGCTGCCCTTCGTGATCGTCGGCTTCGTCGGCCTGCATGTCTGGGCGCTGCACGTGGTCGGGCAGAACAATCCGACCGGCGTCGAGCCGAAGAGCGACAAGGACATGGTGCCGTTCACGCCCTACGCCACGATGAAGGACATCTTCTTTTTCGTGGCGTTCCTGCTGCTGTTCGGCTGGTTCGTCTTCTACATCCCGAACTATCTCGGCCATGCCGACAACTACATCCCGGCCAACCCGAGCGTGACCCCGGCGCACATCGTTCCAGAATGGTATTACCTGCCGTTCTACGCGATCCTGCGCGCCATCCCGAACAAGCTCCTGGGCGTGCTCGCGCTGTTCGCGTCGATCGCGATCCTCGCCTTTCTTCCCTGGCTTGACACCTCGCGGGTCAGATCGGCGAGCTACCGACCGATCTACCGCCAGTTCTTCTGGATATTCCTGATCGTGTGCATCGGCCTCGGCTGGCTCGGCGCCAAGCCGGCGGAGGGCGGCTACATCATCGCCGCCCGCGTGCTCACCGTTTGGTATTTCCTGCACTTCCTCATCATCCTGCCGATCGTCGGCCTGATCGAGAAACCAAAGCCGCTGCCCGCCTCGATCACCGAGGCCGTCCTCAAGAGCAAGAAAGTCGGTATCGCGGCGATGATCGCCGTCGTCGTGGCGCTATCCGGGCTGTTTGTTTCGACGCCGGCGCGCGCCGCCGAGGAAGGACCGACCCCGCCGCTGCTGAGCTGGTCCTTCGCAGGGCCGTTCGGCGTTTACGACAGCGCTCAATTGCAGCGCGGATTCCAGGTCTATCGGGAGGTCTGCGCGGCGTGCCACGGCCTGTCGCTCGTCGCCTTCCGCAATCTCGGCGAACCGGGCGGGCTGGGCTATACGCAGGCGCAGGTCGCCGCCCTTGCCGCGGAATACCGCATCAAGGACGGACCGAACGATCAGGGCGAGATGTTCGAGCGGCCGGGCCGGCCGGCGGATCGGTTCCCCTCGCCGTTCCCGAATGCCGAGGCCGCGCGCGCCGCGATGGGCGGAACGGTG
>JAEULX010000054.1 GCA_016793685.1 Bradyrhizobiaceae bacterium | reverse complement strand
AATTCCGGCCGCAACCGGCGAGCAGCACAAGCACGAGCGAGCCGACCAGGGACAAACGAAGTTCGCGCGTCATGCGCGGAGCTTGCCATTGAGTCCGTTAAGGATCGCTCAATGTTACTCATTGGTAGCGCCGTTACTCATGGTGGCGCCGGCCCGGAACGCATGGTTAACTAATTCTATTAACGCATGACCTTGATCGAGCGGCGCGACGCGCAAATCGGCTTGCGGATTCGGGCCGGGGAGGGGCGTGCAAGGCGGCCCGCGGAAACGGGCTCGCGCTCGCCACGCGGGGAAAAGCGGATGCTGAGCGCGCTCGAACTCGCCGGCCGGATCGAGGACGGCGAGCTTGCGCCGGCCGACGTCGTCGATCTTTGCGCCGAGGCGATTGCCCGGCGCGAGGACGAGGTCGGCGCGTTCGCCATTCTCGATGTCGAGCGGATGCGGAAACGGGCGCAGGACCGCGCCGCCGAGCTGATCGCCGCGCCGTTGCGCGGGCTGCCGGTCGGCGTCAAGGACTTGTACGACACCGCAGATTTTCCGACGGCCTACGGCTCGCCGATTTATGCCGGCCACCGGCCGGCGAGCGATGCGGCGCTCGTCTCGATGATCCGCCGCGCGGGCGGCCTCATTCTCGGCAAGACGGTCATGACGGAGCTTGCCTTTATCGACCCGGCAGGCACCCGGAATCCGCATCACCCGGAGCATACGCCCGGCGGGTCCTCGTCCGGCTCGGCCGCGGCGGTCGCAGCCGGCATGCTTCCGATTGCGGTCGGCACCCAGACGGCCGGCTCCATTATCCGTCCGGCCGCCTTTTGCGGGGTCGCAGGCTACAAACCGTCGTTCAAGCTGCTGCCGATGGTGGGATGCAAGCCGTTCGCCTGGTCGCTCGATACGGCCGGCCTGTTTGCCGCGCGCGTCGCCGATGTCGCCTTTGCCGCCGCCGCGATCACCGGGCGGGATCTGCGCATCGACCGCGCGCAGCCTGCCGCGCCCCGCATCGCGCTCGTGCGGACCCACGTCTGGCCGGAGGCAAGCGATGCGATGCAGAGCGCGGTCGAAGACGCGGCGCGCCTCGCCAACCGAGCCGGGGCCAAAGTCGCCGAGGTGAGGCTGCCGCCGATCTTCGAGGATGCGTTTCGCGCGCACGGGACGATTCAGGACTATGAAGCCTATCGGGCGCTCGCCTTCGAATACGACCACCATCGCGACAGGATCGGCTCGAAGCTGCGCGCCATGCTCGACGAAGCGGGCAAGATCGCCGCCGCCGATTACGACGCCGCACGGCGCACGGCACGGCGCGCGCGCCAGGCGCTCGCCGACCTGATGACCGACACCGACGTGCTCATCACTCCGTCCGCACCCGGCGCCGCGCCAAAGACGCTGGACTCGACCGGCTTCCCCATATTCAACCGGCTGTGGACGTTGATGGGGGCGCCTTGCATCAATGTGGCGGGTGAGGTCGATTCGGCGCGTCTGCCGCTCGGCGTCCAGATCGTCGGGCGGTTCGCACGCGATCGGGCGGCGCTCGAAGCAGCGCTGTTCGTCGAGCAGGCAATTGCCCGATCGCACGGTGCGAAGTGATGGGCGGGGACTACAACCGCGCCCGGCGAATCGCATGTTTCGGAAGCAATGAAGGCAGGGGAGGTTGTCGCATGACCGGGAGAAGCGCGCTTGTTTGCCTGCTGGTGGCGACGGCTTGGCTCGGCGGCGAAGTTGCGACGAGAGCGCCGCGGGCGCTCGCGCAGGTGCAGAAGAGCGAGCAGAGCGTCGTGCTTACCGCGGGCGCGCGGGCGACGGTGGAACTGACGGAGCACCCGGCCACCGGGTATGTCTGGCGATTCGACGCCGAGCGCAGCAAGAACGCGGGGATCGTAAAGGTCGTCGATCAGGGCTTTTCGCAGCCGGCGGACCGCCCGCCGGTCGGCGCGCCGGGTCGCCACCGCTGGTCGCTCGAAGGGCTCAGCGCGGGAAGCGCCGCCCTGGTCTTCGTCAATCTCCGGCCCTGGGAAGATCGACCAGTGCGGGAGCATTCGGTCGCGGTCACGGTGCGATAGGCCTCCCCGGCCGAGTCGAAAAGGACGGCGACGCGTTGCGACGGCCGAGTGAAAAAACAAACCCGACATGATTGCGGTGCAGCAAAAAATAACAGACTTGGGGTGCCACGCAGCACGATTTTACTATTTTGGGGTTGCGACAGCGCGTGATATAAAGATTAACAGGTAGTATACGGACGGAGCAAACACGGTGGAGCTGTCGGTTAAGGTCAACTACATCGCGACCTGCGTAGCGTTCGCCTTCGTCGCGGCAATTCTTTTGGGCGCCTTCTGATTTCTTTCTGCCGCATCCTCTCTTCAATCCATCGATGATCGGCATGCTGTGTCGTGCGCTGTTTTTGCGGCGCGGCGATCGAATGATCGCGTGCACACGCGCACGCAATCCCGCGCTTGCGGCGTTGCGCGTGCGGGGCGAATCCGTTCAGCCATGTCGGAATTTGCTTGAGTTATCCTTTGGTCGTCGCATTTTCTGCGACCATTCGGTTCTCGCATCGTCCGGCAGTGCTTGAGGAAGGCTTCCATGCGACCGATGACCCTGCTCGAACTCGCCGGCGCGCCGCCGCCTGTGCCTGCGCGATTCGGAGAGGCCGTTGTCGTCGTCATCGATGCGCAGCGCGAATATGTCGACGGCGCGATTCCGCTGCCCGGCGTAACGGCGGCGCTGGACGAGATCGGACGCCTGCTCGCGCGCGCTCGCGCGCAACGCACGCCGGTGATCCACATTGTGCATCACGCCAAGGCCGGCAAGGTGTTCGCGCCGGGCTCGCCGGGCGTCGAGATCATGGCGCCCGCCGCGCCGGCGCCGGGCGAGCCGGTCCTGACCAAGAGCCTGCCCAACGCGTTTGCGAGCACCGACCTCGCCGACCGGCTGCACGCGCTCCACCGCTCGGCGATCATCGTCGTCGGGTTCATGACGCATATGTGCGTGGAAGCGACCTCGCGCGCCGCCATCGACCTTGGTCTGCGCGCCACCGTGATCGCGGCGGCGACCGCGACGCGCGACCTTCCCGATCCGCTCACCGGGGCGACCGTTCCCGCGGCCGAGGTTCAGCGCAACGCGCTCGCCGCGCTCGCCGACCGCTTCGCCACCGTGGCGGCGTCACAGGATGCGATCGCGGAGAAAGGGACTCCGTCGCGCCGCTGCGCGGAGATCGCTACTCCGCCGCCTCTGACGTCGCATCGCGCGGGGCGTCCGCGCGCGGATCGTAGTTGAGCACGGGCGCAAGCCACTTCTCCGCCTCGGCGACGCTCCAGCCCTTGCGTTGCGCGTAGTCCTCGACCTGGTCGCGCTCGATCTTGCCGACGCCGAAATAATGGCTCTGCGGATGGCTGAAGTAGAGGCCGGAAACCGAGGCGCCCGGCCACATGGCGAAGCTCTCGGTGAGCGAAACGCCGATCTCCTCGCCGCCGCCGACGATCGCGAACAGCGCTGCCTTTTCGGTATGATCGGGCTGCGCCGGATAGCCGGGCGCGGGCCTGATGCCGCGGTATTTCTCCGCGAGGCGATCGGCGGACGTGAGCGCCTCGTCGGCCGCATACCCCCAGAACTCGCGCCGCACCCGCTCATGCAAACGCTCGGCGAAGGCTTCGGCCAGCCGGTCGGCGAGCGCCTTGACCATGATCGCGGAATAGTCGTCGTTGGCGTGCTTGAAGCGTGACGACGCCTGTTCCTCGCCGATCCCCGCCGTCACGATGAAGGCGCCGATATAGTCGGCAAGCGCGCTCGTGCGCGGCGCGATGAAATCGGCGAGCGCGACATTCGCGCGTCCTTCGCGGCGCGCGAGCTGCTGGCGCAACGTGTGCAGCGTCAGCGTCGGCGTGCTGCGCGCCTCGTCGGCATAGACGAGAATGTCGTCGCCCTGCGCCGCGGCTGGCCAGAAAGCGAGCACCGCGTCGGCGCGGAACCAGCCCTCGCGAATGATCGTCTCCAGCATCTTTTCCGCGTCGGCGAACAACGCGCGCGCCGCCGGGCCCACAGTCGCGTCGTCGAGGATCGCGGGATATTTGCCGGTCAATTCCCAGGTCGAGAAGAA
>JAEULX010000035.1 GCA_016793685.1 Bradyrhizobiaceae bacterium | reverse complement strand
ATAGACCGTGATGTTTGTGCAACGGCTCCCTGAAAAGCAGCCACGGTAACCCCGACTCTCCGTAGTTTTCATTGCAAAATAAGCCTCTTTGGCCAAAGCTACGGCTGCCTGGAAGTTGCCGCGTCAGGTTGGACAGAGGTGTCCACACACTTAGGGGGGTCCCATGTTGAAGATTCTTCTTGCAGCTACTGCTTCTCTCGCCATGGTGGGTGCCGCTGTCGCAGCCGACCTGCCTCGTAAAGAACCGCCGCCTCCGCCGGCTCCGGTCGGCAAGGCTCCGATCGGCAAGCTGCCCTTCGGCAAAGGCCCGGTCGTTGCGAAGTACTAAGATGCGACATTGCGGATGGGCGCTCCTGCGCCCGCCGTTCCTTCTCGCGAGGCGATTGATGCATGCATCAATCGCCTCCGTGAAGATTTCTCAGCCAGCCTCAAACGCTTTCCGCCCTGGCTGTGCTGAACCGAGTTTTTGACTTGGGAGGTGGCGGTGCAGAAATCTGCGCAAAAGCTAGGGCTCGCTGTCGGTCTGTCTCTCGCCATCGCCGCGGGACTGAATGTGTCGGCCGCATCTGCACGGAATACGCAGACGCAGGTCGCCAGCGCGAGTGCCGCCGTTCCGGCGTCAGCGTCGGAGAAAGCGGGAAGCCGCACGAACGCGGTCGAGAAATATCGCCTGCCCTACTACGTCGATTTCCGTGCGCGAACGGCGGCCAGCTATGGCCACGCCTTCATTTGGTACGGACGGACGGGCTCACGCCAAGTCGAAGTCGCTGGCCTGCATCCGGCCACCGATAGCGTCATCCCTTACATCATCGGGCACGTCCTGCCGGTGCCGTCCGAGACGGGCGCGAGCTACGGCGACCTCGATGAGGAATATCTGCAGGCTAGCTACCGCGTCTATCTCACTGAAGCGCAGGCGCGCGCCGTGTTTGCCTACATCAAGCAGAAGCAGGCCAATTCTCCGCTGTGGAATGCGGCCACTTACAACTGCGTCATGTTCATCTCGAACGTGGCGAGCTTCATGGGCCTGAAGACTCCCGGCTCGCATCTCCTCTATCCGGAGGATTGGGTGAAGCAGCTTGCGGCGTTGAACGGCTTCCGGAAAACCGCGCCGCTGGCCGTCGCCCAGTAGGGATCGAACGCGAGAGCCGCGAACGCTCTGATGGATAATCCGGAGTTTCGGCGCGCTGGCGGGATCGCGGCGCGCCGTTGCTTTTTCGGGGACCCCGGCGCCCCTGCCCCAACCGTTCACGAACTCTCGCGATTTCACCCCGAAGCCTGCACCCAAGCCCGCAATCCTCCGATCCGTAACACCACGGAACCGCTGGTATTCCAGCGCTTTTTCTCGTCTCCCCTCGCTTCCCGGCATGTTTTCGCCACGATCACGAACTAGTGAACTTACCGTGATCGGGGGGTGGGGGTTCAAAACACTGCACTAAGCAATCCCACAAAGACTGCGTTCAACTTTGCTGCGCGACGGGCTCCGTCGCGCAGCAGCTTACGCGAGCTTGCTGGCGTGGTGGCGAGCGTCGTCTGAATGAGAGATGTCCAGTGCCCATTAGTACCGCATGTATCGCCCGCGTCGGCGCAACCGCGAACCGAGTGCTCCGCAGCGGACAACATGCTGGCTTGGCTGCGCTGGTTCTGCTGTTCGGCTGCAATGCGCTGCAGAACGCCGCCGCCAATGGCGACACGCGCACCCTGACGTTCCGTCACACGCATACCAACGAAAATCTCACGATCACCTACAAGCGCGAAGGTCGCTACGACGACGAGGCGCTGAAGAAGATCAACTGGATCATGCGGGACTGGCGTCGCAACGAAGCGACCCGCATGGACCCGCAGGTGCTCGACGCGGTGTGGGAGCTCTACCGCGACCTGGGCGCCACCCAACCGATCGAGATCATTTGCGGCTACCGCGCGCCGGCGACCAACGCCATGCTGCGGGCGCGCAGCAGCGGCGTCGCCCGCTTCAGCCAACACACGCTGGGCAAGGCGATTGATCTGCACATTCCGGGCGTATCGCTCGAGGCGCAGCGCGCGGCGGCCTTGCGGCTGCAACGCGGCGGGGTCGGCTACTATCCGTCATCGACTTTCATTCACGTCGACGTCGGCAGCATCCGCCATTGGCCGCGCATGAGCTACGACCAGCTGGCGCGTGTGTTCCCCAACGGACGCACCGTCCATGTTCCCTCCAACGGCAAGCCGCTGCCCGGCTATCAGCTCGCCCTCGCCGACATCGCCAAGCGCGGCCGCGCGCCGTCGCAGACCTCGCTCGATGCTGCCCGCTCGGCCGGCATCGAGGTCGCGACAGCCGAACAGCGCCCGACCCGCGTCGCCTCGCTGGTCAGCAGCGACGACGACGAGGATACGCCCAGCGTGATCAGCGCGCCGAAGGCGAGCGCGGTCCGCTCCAGCGCCAAGATCGCCGCCGCGGCAAACCCGGCGCGCGCGCCGAAACCCGACGCGCGCAGCGCCGAAAGCCCCGCGAAAACGGAAACCCATAAGCCCATCCAGACCGCCTCCGCGGACGGCTTCGTGCCGAGCCCGCCCAGCGCGCCCGTTCGCGCAGCCCCGCCCGCGGCGGATGCCGTCGCCCACGCGACGCCCTGGCCGCTCCGCCAGGAAGAAGCGGCGCCGGATCGCGTTCCGCCTGAGGTCGCCCTCGCCTATGCCGGCGGTGATGTATCGCCGCGCCCCGGGCTCTCGCTCCCGCAGGCAGGCGCCGGTGCTCTGGCGGCTCCGATCTCGGTGGTGAAGAAAACCGGCACGCGCGTAAGCGAACGCGACAATTCGGGCGTGCCGACACCCGCAATGCGGCCGGCCGGTCCGGTCGCGTCGGGCGCACAGTTCGACGATCCGTGGCTGCGCGCGGCGATGTTCGCGCCGAGCCTGCTCACGTCCTTCACGACGACGACATATGGGGACGTCGATTACAGCGGACTTCTGTCCAAGCCGGGCTCGACGATCGTCATGACGTTCTCCAACGACCCGTCGAACGGACTGGCTTACGAGCGCTTCGACGGCGGAGCCATCGTTTTCCCGACGACCGTCACCTTCAAGCGCACGGCCGCTCTGCGAATGTAATAAGAGGACCCAGCGAAGAACTGCACATGCCCGGCCGCACGCCGGGCATTTTCTTTTCGGCCGGTCGTCTTCATTTGCGGCCGCCGGCGGGGCAAAAAAATAGATCGAGCGACCCCTCCGACGGAAGGATCGCCCGACATGCTGCCGCGTGGTCGTCGTTGCGAGGGGCCGGCCGGCCCCCCGGGGAGGTTCGCTAGATCATGCCGAGGGCGTGCATGTAGGTCTCGAGGATGGCCTCGTGCTCCTGCCGTTCGGTCTTGTCCTGCTTGCGCAGGCGGATGATCGTCCGCAGCGCCTTCACGTCGTAGCCGTTGCCCTTGGCCTCCGCATAGACGTCGCGGATATCGTCGGCGATCGCCTTCTTTTCCTCCTCGAGGTGCTCGATCCGCTCGACCACCGTCTTCAGCTGGTTGGCAATCGCGTGCGGGGCAGGATTTTCGGTCTCACGGACCGCGGCGGTCGCAGGCATGGGCGCTCCTCGTCCTGGCTGGATGACTGTCGTGCGCCCATACCGCGGGATTCAGCCGGCGACTTCAAGGCGGAGGCGCGCCGAAACGGCGCGCGATCCACACAAAGCTTCCGCTGTGAATAACAAAGTCCTAACCTCGCGGCGGACCTCAGTGCTTGTGCGAGGCGGGGTGCGACTGGGCGAACGCGGCCTGCTGCTCGGGCGACGCCTCGCGCTGGTATTTCGCCTTCCACTCATCGTAGGGCATTCCGTAGACCTCTGCCCGGCTGTCGTCCTTGCTGAGCGGGACCCCTTTGGCATCGGCCGCCTCTTTGAGCCAGTTGGACAGGCAGTTTCGGCAGAAGCCGGCCAGATTCATCAGATCGATGTTCTGCACGTCGGTGCGGACGCGCAGGTGATCGACAAGCCGGCGGAAGACGGCGGCTTCCAGCTCGGTGCGGGTCTTCTCGTCCATGGTCATCGGTCGTCTCCGTCCGGGGAGGAACATCCTCCCCCTCCCCCTGCATATATGGACCGGCAAGGGCGGGGGCACCCGCCCCGCGCCAGTTGTGCTAAGCCTATGCCGGGACGGGACTCAAGAATGAATCGAGACGACACGCCAGAGGCTGTGCGCGCCCGTCTGCTCCGCCTGTTCGAGACGGCGGTCGCCGCAGCGCACCCCCGGTCCTGTCTGCCGCCGCATCTCCCGGCGCCGCCGGCGCGCGGCCGCCTGGTGATCCTCGCCGCCGGCAAGGCTGCGGGCGCCATGACCGAGACCGCCGAGCATCATTATCTCGACCAGCTCGGCTGGCCGGCGGACCGGCTGACCGGAATTGCCGTAACACGGCACGGCTATGCCCGGCCGACCCGAGTCGTTCCCGTGATCGAAGCGGGACACCCGATGCCGGATGCGGCAGGGCTCGCGGCCACCGAACGGACGCTTGCGCTCGCCGACGCCGCAGTCGCGGACGATCTCGTGCTCGTGCTCATGTCTGGCGGCGCGTCGGCAAACTGGATCGCGCCCGCGCACGGGCTGTCGCTCGCCGAGAAGCAGGCGGTGACGCGGGCGCTGCTCGCCTGCGGCGCCGCCATCGGCGAGATCAACACCGTCCGCAAGCACCTGTCGCGGATCAAGGGGGGAAGGCTGGCCCGCCACATCCATCCCGCCCGCTTTGTCACGCTGGCGATCTCCGATGTGCCCGGCGACGACCCGGCCACCATCGGCTCCGGCCCCACCGCGCCCGATCCCTCGACGCTGGACGACGCCCGCGCGGTCATCGCGCGATATCGCCTCGACCTGCCCGCGGCGGTCGAACGCATCCTCCGCGATCCCGCCAATGAAACGCCGAAGCCGGGCGACCCGCTCTTTTCGGACGCCGAGTTCCGCATCGTGGCGCGGCCCCGGGAAGCGTTCCAATCGGTCGAAGCGGCGGTGGCCGCGGGCGGCGAGGCCTGCATGTTCTTGGGCGATAGCATCGAGGGAGAGGCGCGCGAGGTGGCCGCGCTTCATGCCGCCCTCGCAGCTGCGGTTCGACGCGAGGGCCGTTCGGCGGTGATTCTCTCGGGTGGGGAACTTACCGTCACGGTGCGCGGCGCCGGGCGCGGCGGCCCCAACCAGGAATATGCGCTCGCGCTTGCGGTCGCGCTTGCCGGGACGCCGGGCATTGCCGCGCTCGCCGCCGACACCGACGGCACCGATGGCGGCGGGGGCGATCCCGCCGACCCCGCCGGCGCGTTCATTGATCCGGCCACCCTCTCGCGCGCGCGGAAAATTGGCCTCGATCCCGCCGTCTTTCTCTCGGACAACGACGCCACGGGGTTTTTCACGCGCGTCGGCGGCCTCCTCACCACCGGGCCAACCTGCACGAATATCAACGACTTCCGGGCAATACTCGTTGACAGGCGATAGCGCGTGGGAAAGATCCTCAGAACAAGAATGTCGCAGCGGATCATCACCACGCGGATGTGTGCTCTCGCTCGGCTCCGGTGCGCCGGGCTGGGCGTGGCGGCGGTTGCTTTGACGTCGGCTTTTTCGCTGGGCTGGGCGACGCCGGCGCGAGCGGATTTTCGCCTCTGCAACAACACGGGTGGGCGCGTCGGCGTCGCCATCGGATACAAGGACAGCGAAGGCTGGGCGACGGAGGGTTGGTGGAACCTGCCGTCGCGATCCTGTGAGACATTGCTGCGGGGGACCCTGGTCGCCCGCTATTATTACATTTACGCGGTCGATTATGACCGCGGCGGAGAATGGTCCGGACAAGCGTTCATGTGCACCCGCGACAAGGAATTCACGATCAGGGGCACCGACGACTGCCTCGCCCGCGGTTACGACCGCACCGGCTTTTTCGAAGTCGACACCGGCGAGCAGCAGACGTGGACGGTGCAGTTGACCGATTCTCCCGAGCAGACCTCGCAACGCCCGGCGCCGGGCTCCCCGCTCACGACAATTCCGCCAGCCCAAGGGAAATCGCCGCAGTTCCCTGGCGGAACCGACAGATGAACAGATCAATAATTCGAGAATTGCGATCGCTTTAGGCCACGTGGGGGGCCACATAAATCCGTAGCCTGACCGGAGTCCGGCGAGTCTTCATCTTCAGGACGGTCATTGTTGCGAGCGCGTCCCCACTCCGTACTTCGCACCCTTTATCGCAGGCTTGGAGTCAGATCTCGCCTTAAATCTGACAGAAGATGCGTCCGTTCGTCGATAGGCGAAAAAAAGTCCCCGGCGCAATCGCCGGGGACTTAGTATTGCGACGGTGAAAACCGGGACGGTTGGAGATAGTCGAGACCCAGCCATCAATGGAACAGGTAGTTTAGTCCAACCTTGACGACCTGCACCTGCTGATCGACGGATACCGAGTGACCGATCACAGCAGAAAACGACAAGCTCGCCGTGCCGAAATCCATGTAGTTGTACTCGAGCTTGGCTGAGAAATTTTGCCACACAGCAAACTCTGCCCCGGCTCCCAGAACATAACCGCTACCGGCTCTCCGGACGGTCTGCTCGGTAAACGTGCCAAAGAACCCAGGCGGTGTTACCTGTGCGGTGTGTTCCGAGGCGTTTAACGCTATTCCCCCGACCAGGTAATAGAGAACCGAGCCGCTGGATATACCGCCGCGAGCGACGAAGGTCGATATCCAGTTGATCTCGGTAGCTAAGTTTGCCGAGCCCCCAAGGTTAAGGCCAACTGTGTTGACCAGGGCAGCACTGCCCCTGGCGTTGGTGTAATCGAGATTTCCTTCAACGCCAACGACGATCGGGCCGGTTTGGTAATTCCAGCCGCCATGGAAACCGGCAAGGACGCCGGCGCCCTGATAGCTCGTCGAGAAAGAGCCGTCGAAGCGATCATCCCATTTGTTCGAAGCCCATGCTGAACCGACATCGACGCCGAG
>JAEULX010000005.1 GCA_016793685.1 Bradyrhizobiaceae bacterium | reverse complement strand
TGCCGCTGTTCGCGTCGCCGCCCTGGGGCCGATAGAGCTGCTGTTCGAACACGCCATAGAGGCCGTTGTCGGTCTTCCGCTTCAAGGGCCGCCCCGAGCCGTCGGGGTCGGCCAGCAGAGTTCCGTCATCGGCGAACCGGTTGTCGTCGAATCTCCCGAAATGCGCCCAGGCGCCGAATTTCAAGACGGTCGCAAGCCCGGTGGCCGTCTTCTCGCGATTATTTCTGAACTGCGCTTCGGCGATCACAAAGGGCGAGTCTTTGAGGCGGAAATTGACGCCGTATTTATTGCGGAGCTGCTCGTCGCCTGGCGTTCCAGGCCCGGCGGGGTCGCCGTTGAACACCGCGGCGAGCACCGAGAGGTGCTCGTTTGGATTGACCCTCACTCGCGCCCCCGGCGTCGAGAGCGGATAGGCCGGTCCGCCGCTCGGCAGCGCCGCCGCCGTGATCGTTGGCCAGTCGGTCTGCAGGAACATCAATCCGGCGTCGGCGTAGAAAAAATCGACGTCGGCCGCGAGTTGACCGACGCGGACGTTCGCGCCGCCGTTCCAGAAACTCTGCTCCAGCCAAAGTTCCGACAAGCGTCCGGTCGGCACCGCCTCGATCGCGGCGATCGTGTTGATCCCGCCGACATAGTCGCGCCGGATGCGGCCGGTGTTATGAATCAGGAATCCGTTGGTATAGAAGCTCAGGCCTTTCCAGCCGATCAGCTTCTCGAAATCAACGGTCATGTTGTATTCGAGCTTGCCCTGATTGATGAAGCCGCGGCGTAGACCGCCATTCACATTGCCGAGTTCGTCGTTCGTGTAGATGAAGTTGAACGTTGCGCCATATGACGCCATCAAGGCCCGCAGGCCGGTCGGGTCGCCGTTATATGGCAGGCTGGTGGCGATCGACGGCGGCGTAATGCCGTTCGGCAAAGTTTCATCCGCTGTTGCGCATTTGCCGAATACGCCAACCAGAAAGGCGATGGCGAGCATGCCGAGACCAGGGCGTGTACGCACGCAAACAGAAGCGAGCGCTTTGCGCGCCCACACTTCAGCCCCCCCGACCATGTGCCCACCTGCAAACAAGCCGTGACCGCCCCCACGGTCGCGGCCACGCCAATAAGCGGCGCAGCTCAGGTGAACGTACGATACAACTGTGACAAGTCCACAATCGAGAGCGTCACAAACGCATATTTTGGATAGGGAGCGCTATTATTTGCTGCGAGCGTGGCCGCGGCGTCACGCCGCCTGCGGGCGACGCGCAGCCAGCAGCAGCGAGAGCAGCGCGGCGGCAAACATGAAGGCGAGCACCACTTCGTTGATCATCGCCCAGCCGAACTTCGCCAAGAGCTGGCCGGAGAAGAACGAGCCGAACGCCATCGACCCGAAGACGAGAAAGTCGTTGACGGACTGCACCCTGGTGCGCTCCTCCGGCCGGTGACACTGCGTCACCATGGCGGTCGCGCCGATGAAGGCGAAGTTCCAGCCGAGACCAAGCAGGATCAGCGCGAGCCAGAAATGCGCCACGCTGATCCCGGTGAGCCCGGCGATCGCCGACGCCGCGATCAGCGACAGCCCGAGGCCGATCATCGCCCCCGCACCGAAGCGCGCGATCAACATTCCGCTGAAGAAGCTCGGCGCGTACATCGCCATCACGTGCCACTGCAGCCCGAGGGCGGCGTCGTCCACCGAGTAGGCGCAATCGATCATCGCGACCGGCGCCGAAGTCATCATCAGGTTCATCATGCCGTAGCTCGCGACGCCGCAGATCACCGCCGCGATCAGCCGGGGCTGACGGAAAATCTGCGCGAGCGGCCGTCCGCCGCTTGCAATGGTCGTTTGCGGCAGCGGGGGAAAGCGCACCAGCGTGAGCACGACGCCGGCGACGATCGCGACCACAGCCTGCGCGAGATAGCTCGCGGCAAAAAGATATTGGGGAAAAATATCCTTGGTCAGAATGATCAGCTGCGGGCCGAAAATGCCGGCGAGCACGCCTCCCGTGAGCACCCAGGCGATCGCTTTCGGCTTGAACGCCTCGCTCGCGGTGTCGGCGGCGGCAAAGCGGTAGGACAGGTGTGCCGCCGCATAGAGGCCGCCGAACGCGGTGCCGAGGCAGAGCAGCGTGAACGAGCCGAACACGACCGCGGTCGCACAGACGAGGCCGGCCAGCATGCCGCACAGCGCACCCGTCTCGAAGGCGGCGAGCCGGCCATAGCGCCTGGCGATCGCCCCCACCGGCAGCGTTCCGATCCACAGACCGACTACATACGTCGTGATCGGAAGCGTCGCCAATGATCGGTCGGGGGCGAGCACGGCGCCGATGATGCCGGCGCTGCCGAAAATCACCGCGCTGTTGCCGCCGGCGAGCGCCTGCGCGCCAGCGAGCACGAACGCGTTGCGGCGCGCGAGCCGGTCATCGGTGAAATGCGCAATCGTGCTCTCGGCAACGGCGGACACGAAAACTCCTCCAGCGGGAGACGTATAGCCCCCCTGCGCCGGCCGGCGATAGGGAATTGTCCTCGTGCCCGTCAATCGAAATGGCTGAACGAGGGGCGCGCGAAGACGAGCGGAACCCCGTCCGCGCCGATGAACGCCGCCCTCCCCGCGCCCGGTTCGACGCGCCCGATCGCGGTCACGGCGACCCCCGCCGCAGCCGCCTCCTTGATCAACGCGCCGAGGTTGTCCGCCGCCACGCTCGCGAGGATTTCGTAGTCGTCGCCGCCGGTCAGCAGGTCGGCGAGCAGTGCGGGCTCTGCTGCAACCGCACGGCGCGCGCCCTCCGACAACGGCACAAGCGTCGCGTCGATGATCGCATCGACGCCCGAGGCGCGGCACAGCTTGGCGAGGTCGCCGGCGAGCCCGTCCGACACATCCATGCCGCCGGATGCGTAGCGGCGCATGACGTCGGCGACGGCATTGCGCGGCTCGGGCATCCGGTAGCGGGCGATCAGGCGGTCGCGCGCCACGGCGTCGAGGCCGAGCCGCCCGGCGGCATCCGGATCGCGCCGCAGTTTGAGCCCGAGCACCGCGTCGCCGATGGTTCCGGTCACGACCACGCGGTCGCCCGGCCGGGCGCCGCTGCGCTTGAGCATGGTTCCGTGCGGCACCGCGCCGAAAGCTGCGATCGACACCATGATCGGACCGGGCGTGCGGTCGGTGTCGCCGCCGAACAGCGGGCAGCCGTAGCGCTCGACGTCGTCCTTGAGGCCGCGCGCGAAGCCTTCGAGCCAGTCGTCCCCGATCTCCCTCGGCAGCGCGAGCGACAGCAGGAAGCCGAGCGGCCGCGCCCCCTTGGCGGCGAGATCGGAAAGGTTCACGCGCAGCGCCTTCCGCGCCACCGTGTCGGGCGGATCGTCGGGGAGGAAATGCACGCCGCCAATGATCGCGTCGGCCTTGAGCACGAGGTCGCAGCCCGCGGGCGGAACGAGGATCGCGGCGTCGTCGATCAATCCGAACGCGCCGGGATCGGTTGCGAGCGGGCCGAAATGCCGCGCAATCAACCGGTCCTCGACCGAGCCTGTGTCCTCTTGCTTTGCCATACCACCGAGCACCTGCTTCTGCGTGCTTATATAGGTTGAGATCAATCATAAACTCCGGTCGTCATTCCCTATGCGATGAGTTCCGCAAATTCCACCATGCCGGCCGCGCCGGCGATCGTCTGGTTCCGCGACGACTTGCGCGTCGCGGACAATCCCGCGCTGACGGCTGCCGCCAAGTCGGGGCAGCCGGTCATCGCCGCTTTCGTACTGGATGAGGAAACGACCGGCCTGCGCCGGCTAGGCAGCGCCAGCCGCTGGTGGCTCGCAGGCGCGCTGCGCGCGCTCGACCAATCGCTGCAGGAGCGGGGCATCGCGTTGACCTTGCGGCGCGGTCCGGCGGAGCGGGCGATCGCCGAGCTTGCGCGCGAAAGCAGCGCAACGGCCATTTTCTGGAACCGGCGTTACGAGCCGGCCGCCACAAGAGTCGACCAGGCGGTCGCATCCGATCTCACCGCCCGCGGCATGGACGTTCAAACCTTTCAGGCATCGCTCCTGTTCGAGCCGTCAGGAATCAGGACGCGCTCGGGTTCTCCCTTCACCGTATTCACGCCGTTCCTGCGCCATGTGCTCGCGCGCGACGAACCGCGCAGGCCCCTCCCCCCGCCCGAACGGATCACCGGCGCAAGCGGGGTCGCCTCGGAGCGGCTGGAGGGCTGGGGGCTCGAGCCGCGCACGCCCGACTGGGCGGCCAAGCTTGCGGAACACTGGACGCGCGGCGAAGCCGGCGCCCGGGAAAGGCTTGCGGACTTCGCCGATGGCGCGCTGGCCGATTATGCCGACCGGCGCGACCGGCCCGATCTGCCCGGCACCTCACGGCTCTCGCCGCATCTGCGCTTCGGCGAAGTCAGCCCGTTCCAGGTGTGGCACGCGATCATGCATGCCCGCGAGGCCGCGCACGGAACGCGCGCCATCGGCGCCGGCACGGACAAGTTCATCTCCGAACTGGTCTGGCGCGAGTTCTGCCATCACCTGCTCGCGAGCCATCCCGATCTTGCCGGGCGCAACGTTCAGCCGCGCTTCGACGCCTTCCGCTGGCGCGACGACCCCGCCGCGCTGACGGCATGGCAGCGCGGCGAAACCGGCTATCCGATCGTCGACGCCGGCATGCGCGAACTGTGGGCGACCGGCTGGATGCACAATCGCGTGCGCATGGTCGCGGCTTCGTTTCTGGTCAAGCACCTGCTGATCGATTGGCGCGCGGGCGAGCGCTGGTTCTGGGACACGCTCGTCGACGCGGACGCCGCCAGCAACCCCGCCAACTGGCAATGGGTCGCGGGCTCCGGGGCCGACGCCGCGCCCTATTTCCGCATCTTCAACCCGCTCCTGCAGGGGGAGAAATTCGATCCCGCGGGCGACTATGTGCGGCGCTGGGTCCCCGCGCTTGCGCAGCTTCCGGCCGGCGCGATCCACGCGCCGTCCGACGCCCCGCCCGCCATTCTCGCCGCCGCCGGCGTGAAGCTCGGCGAGAACTACCCGGCGCCGATCGTCGACCACAAGGCCGCGCGCACCCGCGCGCTCGCCGCATTCGACCGTGTCAAGGCGGCAGGACAGCAACAGGACTGAAGTTATTCGCACGCATTCTCCCTAATAGTCATACCCTATTAGGTCCGTTCCCGCGCGCAAACGCGCCGTGATCAGCGAAGCAAAAGCAACGTTTGCCCCCCTTCCAGAAGCCGCAGAAAGCGCAGCCCCTCGCTGCAATTTTCATCGAAAGGCGCCCGCGCAGCGCGGCGAACTGACGACACTCGGCCAAGTAATTCGCCAGTAAGTGGAGTTACCTATTGTCGTGACAATAATATCACGAGGCGGGCGAATGCCCTGCATTTAATACTTCTGTCATCCGGGCATTGCCGTCGAGGAATAGACCGCAATGGCTAAACATTCTTTGCGAGGGCGCGGCCATGATCATAAAACGAAGCATCGGCATCTTACTGGCCAGCACAGTGGTGGGAGCCTTCATCGCCTCGCCGGTGTCTGCCCAGGACGCCCAGACTCTCCAGCAGTTGCGGAACGAGATCAAAAGCCTGCAGCGGCAGCTCCGCGCCTTGGAAGAAAAGGTGGCGGAGAAAAAGCCTCCTTCGGCCCCGCGCCAGGCGGCGCAGCATGTCCTGCCGGCGGTCCCGCCGCGGGCGGCGGCCGTGCACGCCAGCGCGCCTTCCTGGGTGCCGTCCTGGCTGCCGAAGGTCGAGGTGTCGATGGCGGGAACCTTCATCGAAGCGGCCGGCGTCTGGCGTCAGCGCAACGAGAACGCCAGCGCCGCCACCGACACGCCGTTCGCCTCGCTGCCATTTCCGAATTCGCCGCTCTACCACGAAAATGAGATGGGCTTCAGCGCCCAGCAGAGCCGCCTCGCTCTGAAGGCAAAAGGCGACATCGACCCGTTCCAGCATCTGGCGGCGTATTTCGAGATGGACTTTCTCGGCGCCGGCGTGACCGCGAACGCGCGCGAGAGCAACAGCTACAATCTGCGGATTCGGCAGGCTTACCTGACTTACGACAACGACTACGCCCACTTCCATCTGTTGGCGGGCCAGGCCTTCAGCCTGCTCACCCAGACGAAATCCGGGATAACGACGGACGTAAATCTTCCCCTCACGATCGACGCACAGTACGTCGTCGGCTTCAACTGGACGCGGCAACCGCAGTTCCGCTTCGTCGCCGACTGGGACAAGGTCTACTGGTTCGCCCTCTCGGTCGAGAGTCCGCAGATCAATTTCCAGTCCAACAGCATCGGGATTTTCACCGGACCGCAGGCGGGCACGTCGCCTAGTCAGAACGTGACCGCTGCGACCGCCATCGGCGGCGCCGTCGCACCGCCCGGCCTGACCGTCAACACGCTCAACGCCTGCCAGTCCGGCGGCCTCCTCAACAGCACGACCAGCTGCTCGATCAACAATTACCCGGACCTGGTGCAGAAATTCGCAGTCGATCCAGGCTGGGGCCACTACGAGGTGGTCGGCCTCCAACGCTTCTTCACCGACCGCGTGTACACCACCGCCATCCAAGGATCGGGTTCGAACCGGACGACGACCGGATGGGGCGTCGGCGGCTCCGCGCTGGTGCCGGTCTGGCCGAAAGTCGTCGAGCTTCAGGGCAGCGTGCTGTACGGCGCGGGCCTCGGCCGTTACGCCTCGTCGCAGTTGCCCGACGTCACCATCGGGCCCAACGGCACGCTGACACCGCTGACGGCCTTCCAGTTCATGGTCGGCGCCGTCGTCCATCCGATACAGCCACTCGACCTTTATGCGTACTATGGTCGAGAGCAAATGCAGTCCAGCTATTGGGGAATCAACGGCGTCAACGGCGGCTATGGCAATCCTTACTTCCTCAACACCGGCTGCCTCATAGAAAACCAGGCCTCCGGCCCTGCCGGCTTCAACAACCCGATCGCGGGGACCACCTGCGCCGCTGCGAGCAATGTCGAGCGGGTCCAGGAAATCACCGCCGGGTTTTGGTACAACCTTTACGACGGCGACATGGGCAGGCTGAGATACGGCATGCAGTACAAGTATGTGAGCCTGACCGGATTCCCCGGCGTGCCCGGCGTAGCCACCCTCGGCCCCCCGCCGACCACGCCAAACCAGGGGCTGAGCACCAACAACCAGGCCGTTTTCGTCTCGCTTCGCTACTATCCGTTCAAATAGGCGAACGACGTCGAACGAAACTCACGCGCGGAGCTGCACGTTCTGATCTTCCCCCACTGTGTGGGGGTAGATTGCGCGCACGCCGGCCGGTATTTGAATGGCGTCGGTCGCCCGGTCCTCTCATCCGCTCCGGCATCACGCAGCCCCGCGCTTGTCGGGCCGCGCCGTCCCCGATAGGGTCGGCCCGGCATCCCGTTTCGACGACAGGTCCCCATGCGAGTTTGCGATGATATCGTCGGCGCCATCGGGCGCACGCCGCTGATCAAGCTTCGCCGCGCCTCCGAGGCGACCGGGTGCACGATCCTCGGCAAGGCCGAGTTCATGAACCCGGGCCAGTCGGTGAAGGACCGCGCCGCGCTGTTCATCATCGAGGACGCGATCCGCAAGGGCGAACTCAAGCCGGGCGGCGTCATCGTCGAAGGCACGGCCGGCAATACCGGCATCGGGCTGGCGCTCATCGGCAATGCGCTCGGCTTCCGCACCGTCATCGTCATTCCCGAAACGCAGAGCCAGGAGAAGAAGGATACGCTGCGCGCGTGCGGGGCGACGCTGATCGAAGTGCCGGCGGCGCCCTACGCCAATCCCAACAATTACGTGAAAGTCTCCGGCCGGCTTGCGGCTCAGCTCGCGCAGACCGAGCCCAACGGCGCGATCTGGGCCAACCAGTTCGACAACGTCGCCAACCGCGACGGCCATGTCGCCACCACCGGCCCGGAAATCTGGGAGCAGACCGAAGGCCGGGTCGACGGCTTCATCTGCGCCGTCGGCACCGGGGGCACGCTCGCGGGCGTCGGGCTCGCGCTGAAGGCGCGCAATCCGGCGATCAAGATCGGCCTTGCCGATCCGCACGGGGCCGCGCTCTACAGCTATTACACAACCGGCGTGCTGAAGGCCGAAGGCACGTCGATCACCGAGGGCATCGGCCAGGGCCGCATCACCAAGAACCTCGAAGGCGCACCGATCGACTGCGCCTTCCTGATCCCGGACCAGGAAGCGATCCCGATCGTGTTCGACCTGATCGAACATGAAGGGCTGTGCCTCGGAGGCTCGTCCGGCGTCAACGTTGCGGGCGCGGTTCGCTTGGCGCGCACGCTCGGCCCCGGGCACACCGTCGTGACCGTGCTGTGCGACTACGCCACGCGCTATCAGTCGCGCCTGTTCAACCCCGCCTTCCTGCGCGAGAAGGGCTTGCCGGTACCACACTGGCTAGAAAAGGGGACGGCGATCAACGTGCCGTTCGCGCCGGTGGTATAATGTTTTTCTACGTTCGTCATTACCTTGGCCTATAGTATCAGGCCTATTCATATTCGTGCTTTACTATTTGTTTTCTGAGGATACATTGCGCGCGCTGGCGCATCGAGCGCGCCAACACATCGTTCATCCATCCAGAGTCAGTAGCAGACCAAGCATGTCTACACACAGTCCATGGATCGTCACCCCCGGCTGGCTTGCCGCAAACCTCGGGTCGCCTGATGTCGTCGTGCTCGACAGCTCGTTCTATCTCGGGCCGATGAATCGCGATGCCGACGCGGAATATCGTGCCGGCCATATTCCCGGCGCGCTGCGGCTCGACATCAGCAAGGTGTCCGACCCCTCATCGCCGCTGCCGCATATGCTGCCGACGCCCGAAGCCTTCGCCGACACCGTCGGCCTGATGGGCATCAGCGAGCGCGACACGATCGTCTGCTATGACGGCCTCGGCTTGTTCGCCTCTCCGCGCCTGTGGTGGATGTTCCGCCTGTTCGGCGCCAAGAACGTGTTCGTGCTCGGGGGCGGCATGCCGCGCTGGGTCGCCGAAGGCTTGCCGGTCGAGCAAGACGTCATGGCGCGTGAGCCC
>JAEULX010000245.1 GCA_016793685.1 Bradyrhizobiaceae bacterium | reverse complement strand
ATCCGCCGCGGCGGCATTTGCGCGTCAGGTGGCGATGTACCTTGCGCATGTATGTTTCGGGGCAACTTTCAGCGAGGTCGGGCGGGCGTTCGGCCGCGACCGGACCACGTCTGCGCACGCCTGCCGGCTTGTCGAAGAACGGCGCGACGACCCACGTCTCGATGCGGTGCTGGAGCGGCTTGAGCGTGCATGCGCCACCGTGCGGGCGCTCGACCCGAGCGGAGATGGGCGATGACGAGCCGCGGTCACAAACAGCCCATC
Organism: Bradyrhizobiaceae bacterium; assembly: GCA_016793685.1. Classification (GTDB taxonomy): domain Bacteria; phylum Pseudomonadota; class Alphaproteobacteria; order Rhizobiales; family Xanthobacteraceae; genus Rhodoplanes. Next base: position 5,924 of record JAEULX010000245.1, on the reverse strand, counting down.
CGGGCGACCGACCGGGTCCTTGTCCAACTCGCCACCGGCGCTTCGCGGCGCGGGATACACCGCCCGGGCGTGGCCGGTCCGGACCTCGTCGATGCGCTTGCCGCCGTCGATCTCGTGGCGCGGGGGCCGGACGGCGATGTCGCACTGACAGCGGCAGGCCGCGCCCGGCTCGCGCGTCTCGCCGCGGCGAAGGCCGGGGGCGACATCGACCCGTTCCGGACCCAGCATCTGGCGCTGGCGCAGCGCTCGGTGGAGCGGCCGCCGGCGTCGCGGCCGGATGCGGCGGCGGCGGTGGTCAACGACGCCGAAAGCCCGCTGGCCTGGCTCGCCCGGCGCAAGGGCCGGGATGGCCGGCCGATGATCGAGCCGGTTCAGTTCCAGGCCGGCGAACGGTTGCGGTCGGACTTTACGTTCGCCCAATTGATGCCGCGGATGACGGTGGACTGGGCGTCGCCGCTGGCAGGCGGCGACCGCGGTTCGGCCGGCGGCCCGGCCGCGATGGCGGATGCCGTCGTCGCGGCGAGGCAGCGCCTGCGCCATGCGCTCGATGCCGCGGGACCGGAGTTCGCCGGTCTCCTGGTCGATGTCTGCTGCTTTCTCAAGGGGATCGAGGATGTCGAGCGGGAACGCGGATGGCCGCCGCGCTCGGCCAAGGTGGTGCTGCAGCTCGGCCTCGACAGGCTGGTCCGGCATTACGGGTTGGCAGCCGAAGCGCGCGGGCGCGACCGCGGCGCGGTGCGCACCTGGCTCGCGCCGGGCGAGCGCTTCGTCGTCGCCGGCGAGGACGGCGGGTCAGGCCGCGAGGGCTGAGCGCAAGGCGCGGGGCGGGCGTCGATGCGGGCGCCGCGCTTCAACTGACCGCGGCGAGCGCGGCCTCGGCCTCGCCGCGGATGCGGGCGACCATCGACTTCAGTCCGTTCGATCGCTGCGGGGAAAGGTGCTCGCGCAGGCCGAGGCGGATGAACAGCTCCGACGGATCGATCGCGAGAATGTCGCGGGCGGATTTGTCCGAGTACAAGGCGAACAGGATTGCGATCAACCCGCGGACGATATGGGCATCGCTATCGCCGACGAATGTCAGGACCAGACCGCTCGCGCCGTTCGGCCGCACCGAGGTGGTCAGCCAGACCTGGCTCGAGCAGCCTTGGACCTTGTTGACGTCGGTATGCGCCTCGGCAGGAAGCGGCGCGAGCGTGCGACCGAGTTCGATGATGTACCGGTACCGGTCGTCCCATTCGTCGAGCAGAGAGAAGTTGTCGCTGATCTCGTCGATCGTCATATGGCGCACACGCCTCGTGGAAGCCGCCTGTCGGCCCGCTGTCCCCGATACATAGGATATTTTCCGGCGAAGTGGGACCCGGCGCGCTGCAACAAAATGCGTCAGTCCGCGACGGTCCGTGCCGCAGAGCGCGTTGCCGCGAAACAGGCCCGCTTCACCGGGCCCCGATTCGCTTCCGGCGCGCCGCTGCGTCGCGCCGGCACGCAGCCGCTCAACTCTCGCTCGGCGCCCGCTTGGAAGGGGCATCCTTGCCTTTTCCGGGCGCGCGCCAGTTCGGGACGAGATCGCTTTGCGTCAGCGTATCGCGCGGTGCCGACCCTGCGGCGTTGGTCGAGTTTCTGGAAGCGATTTTCTCGCTCAGGAACTCGTACAGCAATTTTACGCCTGCCTGCGCCTGCTCTCCGGCGGCGGCGGCGACCTGCGCGCCGACCGCACAGGCCGACGGCTGGCGCGTGCAGAAACCGCGCACGTCCGAAAAGGTCGCGGTGGCGGCCGAAGCCGCGTCCAACGGATCGACGGGCTTGGCTTGTCCTCCCGAAGAGTCCGACGGGCGGAAGGCCGGCAGCAGCAGCGCCACCAGGCCGAACCAGAACGCGATACGCAACATGAACCTCATGGCGGTGGCCCCTTTTTTAAGGCGCTCTCGATCGTCCAAAACGCTTCCCTATGCGCGACATTAGCAGGCCCGATTGAATGGCGCGTTTTCCGAAACACTCGGATTTGCCGCAATTACGACTCGAATGCGCGGCGAATTTTCCTAAAATTTGAACGATCGAATCAGTAATCCAGACGGCGAGCGCCGCTATCGGCGACAGGCGGAAAGCAAGGAGATATTCACCAATAAACTCGTCGTTCACCAAGCAACGCGTCATTCACCATGGGCGAAGATTGGTGGGCTGAATTGCTGCAAAATGGGCCGACAACAAGGTCCGCAGCACAGGGCAGGCGCGCGTCTTTAGGTTTAGCTTAATGAGGCTCTGAGACGATCGCACCAATCAGGGGGCGCGTCCGGTAAGAGGCGCGCGGTGAGCGACCGTGGGCGTTCTTAAGCTATTTCACGATCAACTCGATGCGCTGGTGCATCCGTCGGCGCAGTCGGATCCGGTTACGAAAGCGCGTCATCGCGCTTTCAGCGCGCCGCGCCTGCTCGGCAGTCTCGTCGCGCTCGTCGCCTTTCCGGCTTTTCTGGCGCTGCGCGGCGCGCCGAGCGTGACCGAGCTTCTGGTGTTCTGCTGGCTGCTCGCGCCGATCCTCACCTCCTACTATCTGTCGCGCACGGGACGCTACGAGACGGCGCATATGCTGTCGTCCCTGGCGCTCGCGACGCTGGTGACCACGGTTGCAGTGAAGACCGGCGGGATCCACTCGGTCGCCGCGATCTGGCTGGTCGTGGTGCCGCTCGAGGCGGCGCTGTCGGCGTCGCGCCGGGTCGTCGTCGCGGCGCTGGCGGCCGCGCTCGCCGCCGCCGGCCTGCTGCTGTTCCTCGACGTCGCCGACCTGTTGCCGGCCCCCGAGCAGGGCGCGGGCGCGCTCGCCGCGCTTGGGGTGGTGTCCGCATCGCTCTATGCGACCGGCCTGGCGTTGGGAGCGGAGTCGCTTTCGCGCACCGACTTCTCGCTGTTCCGCTCGGAGGACGAGCGCTTGCGGCTGCTCGCCCGCAGCATGAGCGATGCGATCGGCCGCCACGGGCGCAACGGCGCGGTTCTGTACGTGTCGCCGGCGGCGGAGCGGCTGATCGGCGCGAGCGTCACCGACCTGCACGGTTTTGGCCTGTTCAACCGCGTGCACATCGCCGACCGGCCCGCCTATATGAGCGCGCTCGCCAATGCCGCGGCGCAGGGCGACGCCTGCTCCGTCGAGTTCCGCATCCGTTGCGACAGCGACGATCCCGCCGTGCCCGCGCATTTCATCTGGATCGAGATGCGCTGCCGCGCGATCGGGGGGACCGCGGGCGAGGTCGTGACGGTCCTGCGCGACGTCACCGAGCGCAAGGAGCGCGAGCACGCCCGCGAGGCGGCGCACGCCGATGCCGAGCGCGGCGCTGCGGCCAAGGGGCGGTTCCTCGCCGTCATGAGCCACGAGCTGCGCACGCCGCTCAACGCCATCATCGGCTTCTCCGACATGCTGATCAACGAGAAGGCCATGGCGCTCGGCCCCGAGCGGCGGCAGGAATATGCGGGGCTGATCAACGAGTCCGGCCATCACCTGCTCGCCGTCGTCAACGATATTCTGGCGATGGCCAAGCTGGAAACCGGCGAGTTCGAAATCCGGCCCGAGCCGTTCGCGCTCGCCGCGATCGTCGGCTCCTGCTGCGATCTGCTCGCGCTCAAGGCGCGCGACTCCGGCATCCAGCTCGCCTTCAACATCGAAGCCGACCTGCCGCCGGTCAACGCCGACAAGCGGGCGCTGAAGCAGGTGCTCATCAATCTGCTGTCGAACGCGATCAAGTTCACCGACCGCGGCGGTCACGTCACGGTGGGCGCCAGGCGAAACGGCGCTGACGTCATCATCGCGGTCGAGGACGACGGCATCGGCATCCGCGAAGCCGACCTCCCGCGCGTCGGCGACCCGTTCTTCCAGTCGCCCGATTGCCGCGACCGCGGCCGCGACGGGACGGGGCTCGGCCTCTCCATCGTCAAGGCGCTGGTCGGCCTGCATGGCGGCGAACTGTCGATCGCCAGCCGCATCGGCGCGGGCACCCGCATTGTCGTGCGCCTCCCGCTCGATTGCGAAAGCGCGGCGACGGCCAAGGCTGTCGTCAAACCCGTCGCCACCGTCACCCGTCTCGCGACGCCCGCCGATGCGGTGAGCGAAGCGCCAATGCCGGTCAAGAAACGTGCGTAAGACAGCCGACGATACCGACGACGTTTGCGCCGACGACAATGGCGGGCGCCGCCAATGGGCGATCGCCTTTCTCGGCTTTCTCTTGCGGCGTCCGCGCGACACGCTCGCTGTTGCGATGACGCTGGCGGCGTTCGCATCCATCCTGGTGAATGCGCTGTTCCTGCAGCCCACGCCGCATCCGGCGCCGTTGTTTTCGCTGAAGCCGAAGCAATCGGCCGCGGCGCGCGACGCGACCGGCGGCGTCGTCCTGCCGCGTCCGCGGCCGCCGGAAGCGGCGCCGCGCGCCGTGCCTGCGGTTCAGCCGGCGCCGTCGCGCACCGAGGCTCCGCAACGCGCGGCTCCGCCGCGTTCGCGCAGCGAGATCATCACCGACGTGCAGCGCGAGTTGGCGCGGCGCGGACTCTATGACGGCCCGGTCGACGGCATCGACGGCAGCAAGACCGGCGCCGCGATCCGCAAGTTCGAAAAGACGGCCGGCCTTCCGCTCACCGGAGAAGCGACCGAAGCGTTGCTCAAGGCGATGGCGCAGACGCCGGCGGCCGGATCGGCGGGATCGCCCGGATCGGCGTCGCGCGCCGCCAAGCCGCATGTGGACCCCATCGCGGCGCTGCTGCCGCGTCTCGAGCAAGGCCAGGCGCAGCCGCGCGTCGCATCCGGCGGGGAGGGGGAGGCGGTCGCCGCCGCGCCGCCTGCGGACCCGATCGCCCCTGCGCCCCGCGCGGAGCCGTCCGCCCCGCCGGCCGGTGGCGATAAAAGCGCGCCGGTTTCGACGAAACAGATAAAGGCGGTGCAGCAGGCGCTGACCGATTTCGGCTATGGCCAGGTCAAGCCGACCGGCATTGCCGACGCCGACACCCGCGCGGCGATCAAGGAGTTCGAGACGGTGCACCGGCTGCCCCTGACAGGGGAGATCAGCGACCGCTTCCTGCATGAGCTCGCCGCGGTGACCGAACGACCGGTCGAGTGACGCGGGCACGCCGGTCAGCTCTTCATCCGGACTGCGTAGCATTCCTCCCATAGAAATACGATCATTCCTCCAGGCCCACTTAAGCTGTGCCTGCGGTGGGTATCACAGTATTTGGTTATGGTATGCGATTATAGTTATTCTGATTTATAAGTTGCTTTTTTGTCACAGCCTTTGCCGATTGGATTGTCACATTGGCATAAGCCGGTGACCATTACGCCTTCTGGTATTAGCCTTTATTTCAAGAGGAGGCCTGTTGGAGACAGTTATTGATGCGTTGCCGCCGCCGTATCCATTCGTGTTTGCTGCAATCGGCGGCAATCATTGTCGTCACGACCGCCGCCGTCGGCAGCGCCAAGGCGCAAGCGGCCAATACGACGGGGGCAAACGTCAACGCCCTGAACCTCCTGGCGCCGTTTTTCACGCTCAATGCGACGCCGGTCGGTCAGGCGACGCTGCAACAAAGCCTGCAAACGGTGATCGCCATCAACAATCACGCGACGCTGATGCAGCAGCAGACTGCGGTCAGCGATGCACTGAACCTGATGAGCGAAGTTTCGAACAAGATCACGCTACCGGACAATAGTCACAAATACTATGGTCCCGCAGCGAACCTGGCCGGCGGGCTCCCCCCGCAAGCAACAGTGGACAACGTTACGCCGCACCAGCCCGTTGGTGGATTTGGCTCGGTGCTCGGGCCGATCTATCAAAATGGCGTTTGTAAAGATTCACACGCAGCGGAGCAACCGCTTTCCGCGACCGTCACCCTGCTGACCACGGCCCTCGATTTTGCAAACTCGCCTCCGCCTAACTCAAATTATATCGGCAGTGATCTCG
>JAEULX010000222.1 GCA_016793685.1 Bradyrhizobiaceae bacterium | reverse complement strand
ACCGAACCGCCCGGCTGGATCACGGCGGTCGCGCCGGCGATGACGGTGGCGAGAAGGCCGTCGGCAAAGGGGAAGAACGCATCGGAGGCGACCACCGAATCCGTGGTCAGCGGCGCCGGCAGGTCGGCTTCCAGGGCCGCGTCTTCCGCCTTGCGCGCGGCGATGCTCGCCGCGTCCACCCGGCTCATCTGCCCGGCGCCGATGCCGACGGTCGCGCGCGCCTTGGCGAAGACGATGGTGTTCGATTTGACGTGCTTGACCACCCGATACGCGAAGATCAGGTCGGCAAGCTCGGCCTCGGTCGGCGCTCGCTTGGTCACCGTCTCGAGCTTCATGTCGTCGACGACCGCGTTGTCGCGCGACTGCGCGAGCATGCCGCCCGCGACGGACTTGACCAGAAGGCCGCGTGTCCGCGGGTCGGGCAGGCCGCCGGCGAGCAGCAGCCGCAGGTTCTTCTTCGCCTTGACGATGCCGATCGCTTCCTCGGTCGCGTCGGGGGCGATGATCACCTCGGTGAAGATTTTGGTGATCGCGCGGGCCGCCTCGGCATCGAGCGTGCGGTTGACGGCGACGACCCCGCCGAAGGCCGAGACCGGGTCGCACAGAAGCGCCTTCTTGTACGCCTCGACGAGGCTCGCGCCTTCCGCCACCCCGCACGGATTCGCGTGCTTGATGATGGCGCAGGCCGCCGTGCGGCCCGGATCGAACTCGGCGACGCATTCATAGGCGGCGTCGGTGTCGTTGATATTGTTGTAGGAGAGCTGCTTGCCCTGGAGCTGGCGCGCGCTCGCGACCCCGAAGCGCGCTTCCGCCGTGCGGTAGAATGCGGCGGCCTGGTGCGGGTTTTCGCCATAGCGCAGCGCTTCGATCAGTTGGCCGCCGATGGCGCGGAAGGGCGGCGCAGGATCGTTCAGGGTTTCGGCGAGCCAGTTCGAGATCGCCGCGTCGTACACGGCGGTGCGCGCGAATGCTTTCGCGGCGAGGCGTTGACGCAAGGCGAGGCTCGTTGCGCCCTTGTGGGTCGCCATCTCGACGAGCACCGTGCCGTAGTCCTCCGGATCGATGACCACCGTCACGTCGCCGTGGTTCTTGGCGGCGGCGCGCACCATCGCCGGGCCGCCGACGTCGATATTCTCGATGCAGGCGGCGTAGTCGGAGCCGCGCGCGACCGTCGCCTCGAACGGATACAGATTGACGACCAGAAGGTCGATCGGGGCGATGCCGTGCGTTTCCGCCGCTTCCTGGTGCGCCTCGTCGCCGCGCACCGCGAGCAGGCCGCCATGGACCTTGGGGTGCAGGGTCTTCACCCGTCCGCCCATCACCTCGGGAAAGCCGGTCAGGTCGGAGACGTCGCGCACGGCGAGGCCGATATCGGCGAGCGCCGCCTTGGTCCCGCCGGTTGAGATCAGTTCGACGCCGCGGCTCGCGAGCTGGCGGGCGAAATCGGCTAGCCCGGACTTGTTCGAAACGGATAAGAGCGCACGGCGGATGGGGCGCAATTGCTCGGTCATTGATCTAGTCGGTATGTGGCTTTGAATGCGGCTGTATCATGAGACTCCGTTGGTCGTTTGGCTAGCGGCAAAGCCGGCGTTTTCCCGAATAAAGCCGGTCCGGCCGAGGATCCTCCAATGGCTTTCAAGGACATCTTGCTCCAGCTCACCAGCTACCCCGAACCGACGCCGGTTGCGGCGCTCGATCAAGCCGTCGCCTTCGCGCAAGCCTCGGGCGCCCGCATCACCGCGCTCGCCTGCGAAATCCTCGTCAACGTCCCCGGCGCCGTGCTGGCGCCGGCCCTGCTCGACGTCAGGGGGCTGATCGCCGCCGAGCAGCAGAGAAGCGCGGCCAACGCCCGCGCCCTCGTCGACGCCTTCGTGAGCGCCGCCGAACGGGGGGGCGTCGCCCACGAGCACTTCATCGAGTCATGCGAGAATTCGCAGGTGCCCGACCTCGTCACCGAATATGCGCGGCTGAGCGACGTGACGATGATTCCCGTGGGCCATGAGGCGAGTTTCCAGCAATTCATCGCGGAAACGGCGATTTTCGGCTCGGGACGGCCGACCATCGTGTTTCCGACGCCGGCCAGGCGCGGGACCTCCGGGGTTTTCGACTGCATCGGGGTCGCGTGGGATTTCAGCCGATCGGCGGCGCGCGCGGTGGCCGACGCCATGCCGGTGTTGCAGGGCGCGAAGTCGGTGCGGCTGCTCACCATCACGGAAGAGGAACCGGTTGCAACGCGGCGGTCGGTCGCCGAACTCGCGCGCCATCTGGCGCTGCACGGCATCGAGGCGGCAGCGGACACCGAACACGCCGCCGGGCGCTCCGTGGGGCAGGTTCTCGAGGATTATGCGACGGCGCGCGAACTCGACCTGCTGGTGATGGGCGCCTACGGGCACTCGCGCATGCGGGAGTTCATTCTGGGAGGGGCGACCAAGTTCATTCTCACCAACCCGCCGACGCCGGTGCTGCTGTCGCATTAGGCCCGTCCCCGAGCGGTTGGAGGCCGCCCGTCAGCCGCCGAGCGGCAGCTCCGGCTCCTGCTCGCGGCCATGGCGGACGTCGGCCGCGCGTTGCGGCGTATGGGTGAAGCTCCACTGGACGCGCGGGGTCTTATGGGCGTGGCCGTGAATGACGATCTGCGAGGTGCGGCGCGGCCCGTCCCTTCCTGCGAGATGCACGCTCTCCTCGATCTCGACCCGCTCGACCGGCGCAAAAAAGGTCCACACATCCTTGTTGGGCAGCGTCAGCATGACGCCGCGGCCGTCGCTCAGCCGGTTGGCCCGCACCGAGGGGTGGAGATGGAAGCGCACCGCAAACGCGTCCCTGCTGTCGCGGTCGAGCGTCTCGCCGCGGGCCGGAAGGAAAACGTCCTCCCCATCGAGGCGCGCGCAGTCGGCGGCGAGAACGAGGGTGCGTTCGTGGATGATGCCGAAGCGGTCGGCATAGCCGTCGTGGACGGCGCGGACCTGGACCGCCTCGGCGGTCTGCTCGCGGGTCACCGTGACGCGCCGCGGCCCGCGGGAAATGAGCGTCCCGAACAGCCGCCGGATCAGGGGCGTGTCGAGGAAATGGCAGGACGAGGTCTCGTTGAAGATCACCGTGGAATGGGCTGCGGTGGAGCGGGCGAGGTGCCGCCAGTTTGCTTTTCCCGTCTCCGGCAGCCCGCAATTGACGATGATGCGCTGCGCGCGCACGGACAGCTCGAACGACAGGCACCCGGCATGGGCTTCGGCGCTCAGGGTCAGGCGGGGAGGGGCGCCGGCGTCGATGAGAACGATGCTCTGGCCCGCTTCGATGCGCTGATAACCGGAGTGGACCGCGTTGGCGACCGGGCTGCCGCGGGCGTCGTCGTAAGCGAGGATCGTGGCGAGCAGATCAGACGGCGTCGGGCCCATCCCGTTGAACAGGGCAAAGCTGTTGTCGCCGTGACGGAAGAACCGCAGCATCGGCATCATGCGGTCGATCGCGTTCAGGAGCGCGGCCGGCGGCGGCACGTTGCGGGCGTTGTAGGCCTGGCTGAGCGGCAGGAGATCGGCCAATAGCTCGATCAGCGCCCCCGGATTGCGGCTGACATGGCCGCCGTCGGGCAGGATCTGCCGTTCGATTTCCGCGGTCAGGCGGGCCGTCGCACGGCGCAGGTGCCGGATCTGCCCGGTCATGCACAGCGCCACATAGGCAAGCGCGATATGGGCCTGCAGCCGCGCAACCCCGTCGGGCGCGGTGGCGGCGGTCGCCCGCAGAAACTGCGCCTGCCGCGTCAGGCTGCGGAGAAAGCGCCGATAGAAGCGCATGTCGGCGTCGTGCAGAATTAAGGTCGCCTGGGTCAACCAGGCGATGATTCGCCGGGCGATGATCTCCGGTCGCCAGGCGAACGAATGCCACGCCCCCTGGAGCAATATCCATTCGTCCACCAACGCGCGGGCATTGGCGCGGGTGATGGCCGTCTCGGCGGCGCGCAGATGCCGCAACCAGCTGAAGGTCAGCAACGCCTCCGCCCATTCGGCCGACGGCGGCTCCATTTCGAAGGGGGAGCGGCCGTCGCAGATGACGACCTTGCCGGCGAGCGCGAACTGGCCCGCATAGATCTCGCTCGCGCGCGTCGGGTCGGCGGTGCGCAGGTTCTGCGGAGCGATCACCAGCCGATCGGAGGAGCGGGGCCAGCGGACGAATTGCAGCACCCGCAGCGCCGCGATCCGGCCGACCGAATAGGCCAGCCCGCGGCGCAGCGTGAGCAGAATCAATTTGCCGCGATCCGCGATCGCTACGCGGGGCATCGAGGTGCGTCCCTCCGCAGGCGTGTGTGCTGATTTTGCCGCGCCCCACCATAACTAAGGGGCCGCGAAGGGCAACCGAGGAGAAGATTCGGTCTTTTTTGCCGTTTCAACGCATGTTCAGGCGAAGCGGACTCCGGTTCGCCGTCAGAAAATGCGACAACACAGAGAGAAAAATAGAGCGAAACCCGATTCGATCAAAACGGGATTCGCGCTAGCCGCGCTCCAGCCGGGCGACATAGAAGCCGTCGAGCCCGCTCATGCGGGGCTCCGGATCGGGCCAGGCGCTCGGCAGGGTCCGCAGGTCGCCCGACGCCGTCACGAACTCGGCAATCCCCGCCATTTCCGACGGGTCGATGGGTTTGCGGCGGATGCGGGGATCGCGGTCCAGCGCGGCCGCGATCAGGTCTTCTCCTTCTTCCGGCTCGAGCGAACAGGTGCAGTAGACGAGTACGCCGCCGGGCCGGGTCAGGTCGACCGCCCGGGCGAGCAGGCGCGCCTGGAGGTCGGCAAGGCCGGTGATGTCGGCGGCCGTTTTCCGCCAGGGGATATCGGGATGGCGGCGGATCGTTCCGGTGGCGGAACAGGGCGCATCCAGAAGCACGGCGTCGAACGGTCCCGCCTCCCAGGTTTCGACATCGGCGACGACGGTGGTCGCCGCAAGATCGACGCGCTTCAGGTTGTCATGCAGCCGCGCCATGCGCGCTTCGGCCCGATCGACGGCGGTGACCGCGGCGCCGGCGAGCGCAAGTTGCAAGGTCTTGCCCCCGGGGGCGGCGCAAAGATCGGCAACGGAACGGCCGCGAACGTCGCCGAGCAGGCGCGCCGGCAGCGCGGCCGCGGCGTCCTGCACCCACCAGGCGCCCTCCGCATAACCCGGCAGCGAAGGGATCGGGCCCGTCGTCACGGCGCGCACCGAGCCGGTGGGAAGCGCGCGGCCGCGCAAGCGCCCCGCCCATAGCTCCGGGTCGGCCTTGACGGTGAGATCGAGCGCGGGCTCCAGCGCATGCGCGCTCCCGATCGCCCGCGCGGCTGCATCGCCGTAGTGGCGCGCCCATCGCTCGAACAGCCAGGCGGGCGTATCGAGCGCGACCGGGTCGAGGGTGGCGGTGAGTTCGGCGGCGCTGCGGGCGATACGGCGCAAAACGGCGTTGACCAGCCCCGCATAGCGGCTGGCGCGCCTGTCGGCCTGGACCAGGCGCACCGAGAGGTCGACCGCGGCGTGGTCGGGGATATCGAGGAAGAGGATCTGCGCGGCCCCCACCAGGAGGGCGCTTTCGAGCCGCGGCGCATCGGGGGGAAGGCCGCGGTCGAGGCAAACGGCGATCAGGCGGCGCAGCGTGCCAAGCCGGCGCAGCGCGGTGGCGACGATCCGCCGGACGAGTGCGCGGTCCCGTTCGGCGAGCAGCGACAGGCCCTGATGCGCAGCCGCTCCGTCGAACTGCTCATCCAACGCGCGGCCGCGATGCAGCACGCCCTCGACGATTTCGGCGGCGGCGCGGCGGGCCGCAAGCCCCGGAGGCGGTGTCGGGGTCGTTCGAGCGGCATGTGCCATCATTGGTCCAACGTGCGCCAGTCCAGTTCCAGCAAATCCGTGCGTCGGCGCAAGCTCGGCCCGGGATGCAACCATGCCGCTGCGGAAAGTAGGGCATCCGATCATTCCGGCGAAGATGGAGCTTCGCCACGAAGGCGTCCCGCGCGCGCCGCATCCGGGTCGCGGCATGCGGGGCCGTAGGCCGCGCGACGCCACGCCGAAATGAAGGTCCACGCATAAGTCCGCAGCAGATGCGGCATGACGGCGAACGGTGGCCGAATTTGGAGACCCGACCACGAATTCGAGATGTTGTGATTGAACGGAGGGGCCACAAGTCGGTTATACTAACGCAAAAGTGTGCTCGCTATTCCATGCACCGTGCCGACGCAGCAAAGCAGCAATTGGGCTGCTCAATCGTTAGAAGCTAATGCAGAAGACTGCGGCGTTGGCGTCCCAGGAAACGCAATTGGGCCGAAAGGAAGCATCGCTTCGACGGCGCTTTGACGGAGGAAACGACCATGCCCCGCAAACTTCAGCTAAGCGGCATCACGCGCCGTGACGCGATCAAGACGGCAACCTCGGCGGGCATCGCCGCCGCCGTCAGCCCCTTCGTCCATGTGAATTCCGCGCGCGCAGCCAAGACACTGCGCATTCTTCAGTGGAGCCACTTCGTCCCCGGATACGACAAGTGGTTCAACAACACGTACACCAAGGAGTGGGGCAAGAAGAACGACACCGAGGTGATCATCGACAACATCAACCTGTCGTTGATCGAGTCGCGCGCGGCGGCGGAAGTCGCGGCGCAGAAGGGGCATGATCTCGTCATGTTCCTGGCCCCGCCGGCCGTCTTCGAAGACCAGGTCGTGCCCATGAACGACGTCTATGCCGAATGCGAAAAGAAGCACGGCAAGCCGATCGATCTCGCGATCAAGAGCACCTACAATCCGAAGACCAAGCGCTTTTTCGCCTTCTCCGACAGCTTCGTTCCCGACCCGGTCAATTACCGGACCGACCTGTGGGGCGAGATCGGCATGAAGCCGGACACCTGGGAGGATATCCGGGTCGGCGGCAAGAAGATCAAAGACAAGACCGGCATCCCGGTCGGCATCGGGCTTTCCGCCGAGCTCGACACGGCGATGGCGATGCGCGCGATCATGTATTCGTTCGGTGCGGGCGAACAGGACGCCGAAGGCAATCTCACCATCAATTCGCCGCAGACGCTGGAGGCGCTCAAATTCGTCAAGGCGCTGTTCCAGGAGACGATGACGCCGGAAGTCCTCGCCTGGGATCCGTCGTCCAACAACCGGCAGATGATCGCCGGGCGTTCGTCGCTCGTGCTCAACGCCATTTCGGTGACGCGCACCGGCGAAAACAACAAGATGAACATTCACGAGAAGATCGCCATCGCCAAGGCGGCGAAGGGGCCGGTGCGGCGCATGGGCCTCGAGCACGTGATGGACTGTTACGTGATCTGGAAGTTCTCCGACAACATCGACGGCGCCAAGAAATTCCTGGTCGATTACATCGACGGCTTCAAGGAAGCCTTCCTCGCCAGCGAGTTCTACAACTTCCCCTGCTTCTGGGGCACCGTCCCCGACCTCAAGCAGCTGGTCTCCAACGACCCCAAGGCGGTCCCGCCGGATAAATATGCGGTGCTTTCGGACGTGCTCGATTGGGCGACGAATGTCGGCTATCCGGGATATTCCACGGCCGCGATTGCCGATACGTTCCAGACCTGGATCGTCAACACGATGTTCGCCCAGACTGCGACCGGCGCCGAAACCCCCGAAGACGCGCTGAAGCAGGCGGACACGAAGATGAAGGCGATCTGGGCGAAGTGGAAAGACCGGGGAATGATCTGATTCCCCTTTGTTGCGAACCGCATCGTGGCGCGGCGCGTCGGGCGACGCGCCGCGAGGCAGGAATGAACGTCCCTCAGGTGCCGAATTCAACCGTGCACCACGGCGCAGGCGGCGCCGGGGACATCAGTCGGATTTTTCGAGGCGCGGCATGGCAACGGTTCAGGCTCGGGGGGTTTCCAAGCACTTCAACGATGTGCACGCGGTCGACGGCATCGACCTGACGGCGAAGGAAGGCGAGTTCCTCGTTCTGCTCGGCCCGTCGGGCTGCGGCAAGACGACGTTGATGCGGATGATCGCGGGGCTCGAGCAGCCGACCGAAGGCGACATCGTGATCGACGGGAACGTGGTCACCGACCTGCCGCCGCGCGCGCGCAACATCGCGATGGTGTTCCAGAGCTACGCGCTTTATCCGCACATGACGGTGGAGAAGAACATCTCCTTTCCGTTGCGCGCGGTCGGGATGCCGCGAGAGGAAATCCACAAGAAGGTCGAATGGGCGGCGCGCATGTTCGGGATCGAGCGGTTTCTCGATCGCAAGCCGCGCCAGCTGTCGGGCGGCGAGCGCCAGCGCGTTGCGCTCGCGCGCGCGGTGGTGCGCCAGCCGGTCGCCTTTCTGCTCGACGAGCCGTTGTCCAATCTCGACGCCAAGCTGCGCAACTCGGCGCGCGACGAGCTCAAGCAGTTCCAGAAATCGCTGGGCACGACGACGATCTACGTGACGCACGACCAGGCCGAAGCGATGGGCCTGGGCGATCGCATCGCCGTGCTCGAGTATGGCAAGGTGCGCCAGGTCGGCACGCCGCAGGAAATCTACGGCGCTCCGACCAACACCTTCGTCGCCACGTTTATCGGTTCGCCGCCGATGAATCTGGTGGATGACGGCCCGTTCTATCTCGGCTTCCGCCCCGAAGCGTTTCTCCCGCACGGGATCGAAGGCGGCGACGACAACATCACCCTGCCGTTTCGCGTGACCCGGATCGAATATCTCGGCGCCGACCGGCTGGTCTATGGCGTGCTCGAAGGGCGTACGCCGGAAAGCCACGTCATCTCCAAAATTCCCACCAACGTGCGGACCGAGCTGTCGCCCGGCGAGAGCTACAAGTTCGTCGTGCGGCGCCGCGACATGGAGCGGTTCGATCGCGACACCGGACAGCGCATCGTTGGAGCGGCGGCATGATGCGGGCGCCAGGGCCTTCGGCGCTGCGACCCGTGCCGCGCGGGCTGTTCTCACGCATAGCCGACAACGAAACCTTGCTGTGGCCCGCCCTGCTGGCGCCGGCGATCCTCTATATCGTCCTTCTGGTCGGGCTGCCGTTCCTGCTCTCGCTGTATTACAGCGTCTCGGACGTCACCGTCGCGAGCCGGGCGGTGAATTTCGTCGGTCTGGAAAACTTCCGCCGCATCGTCGAGAGCGCGACATTCTGGACCGCGCTCAGGAACTCGGTGATCTTCACGATCGTCTCGCAGTTTTTCGTGGTGGTGTTCGCCAATATCCTGGCCGTCGCGTTGTCGGCCGATTTCCGCGGAAAATGGCTGGTGCGGCTGCTGATCCTGCTGCCGTGGGTGGCGCCGATCTCGCTCGGCGCGATCGGCTGGCTGTGGATCTATGATTCGATCTATTCGATCATCAACTGGACGGCGCGCGCCGTTGGCATTCTCGGGCCCAATGACTGGCCGATCTGGCTGGGCCAGCCCGTTCTGGCGATGGCGTCGATCATCATCGTGCAGATCTGGCGCATCGTGCCGCTCGCCACCGTGATCATTCTCGCGGGCCTGAGTTCGATCCCGAACGACATCAACGACGCCGCGGCGATGGACGGCGCCGGCTTCTGGCGCCGCACGTTCCAGATCACGTTCCCCCTGGTCATGCCGATCACGCTGGTCGCGGTGCTGTTCGGCGTCATCTTCACCTTCACCGACATGATCGTGGTGTTCGTGCTGACCCGCGGCGGTCCCTACGACCAGACGCAGGTGCTCGCGACCTGGGCGTTCTTCACCGGCATTCAGGGCGGCGACCTCGCCGGCGGCGCCGCCGTGTCGCTGTTCCTGTTCCCCGTGCTGGTGGCGGTCGCCATCCTGTTCCTGAACGTCGCCCGCCGCACCGAGGTGACCTGATGACGATTCTGAATCGACGCCAACGAAACATCGCGCGGGCAGGCGGCCGCGCCGCCGTGCTGGTGTTCTTCGTGACGTTTCTCGCCTTCCCCTTCTATTGGATGCTGATCACCACGTTCAAGACGACCAACGATCTGCACGACACCAGCCACAACCCGTATCTGTTCAATGATCCGCCGACGCTCGAACATCTGCGCGTGCTGTTCGAGGACACCCAGTTCGTGCAATGGCTTCTCAACACCGGCTTTGTCGGCCTCGCCGTCGTCGCGATCACGCTCCTGCTCGCCGTTCCCGCCGGCTACGCGCTCGCACGGATGACCGGCGCCTGGGGGCAGACGCTCGGCATTGCGATCTTCCTCACCTATCTCGTCCCGCCGACCATCCTGTTCATTCCGTTCGCGCGCATCATCGCCGTGCTCGGCCTGCAGGATTCGTTGTGGTCGCTGGTGCTCGTCTATCCGAGCTTTACCGTGCCGTTCTGCACCTGGTTGCTGATGGGCTTCTTCAAGGCGATCCCGCGCGATCTCGAGGATGCGGCGATGATGGACGGCCTGTCGCGGTTCGGCGCCTTCGTGCGGGTGGTGATGCCGGTGTCGGTTTCCGGCATCCTGACCGCGATCATCTTCGCTTTCACGCTGGTGACGCAGGAATTCGTCTACGGCGTCACCTTCATCACCTCGTCGTCGAGCTACACGGTGAGCGTCGGCGTGCCGACCTTCCTGGTGCGCGGCGACGTGTATTTCTGGGGGTCGATGATGGCCGCCTGCCTGATCGCCAGCGTGCCGATCGCGATCATCTACAATTTGTTCGTCGATCGGTTCGTCGCGGGTTTCACCGTCGGCGCGGTGAAATAGCGGCCCTTTGGAAGAGGCGGATGTGCGGGAGGAAACGCCTCCCGCATCGCTTCGCTTATCTCGCCCCAATTTTCTCAGCCCCAAGGCCCGCGCGACTGGTCCGCCCCGCCCCACGGCCCGGCAGCGCGGCTGCTTGCTTCCGGAACCGGAGACCACCCGCGCCCCTGGCCCATCTGGGCCGAGAGCTGTTCGAGAGCGGCGATCCGGTTTTCGGTCGCGGGGTGCGTGGCGAACAGATTGTCCATGCGCGCGCCGGACAGCGGGTTGATGATGAACAGGTGCGCCGTCGCGGGATTCTGCTCGGCGGGGACGTTCTCGATCTGGTGCGCGGCGTTGTCGATCTTGGCGAGCGCGGAGGCAAGCCAGATCGGCTGGCCGGAGATGTGCGCTCCCATATTGTCGGCCGCGTATTCGCGCGTGCGCGAGATCGCCATCTGCA
>JAEULX010000214.1 GCA_016793685.1 Bradyrhizobiaceae bacterium | reverse complement strand
AGCGGGCGTCGTCTTGCGCCCGCCGTTCATGACGGACTACGAGGATTGGGCGACGCTGCGCGAGAAGAGCCGCGAGTTCCTGACGCCGTGGGAGCCGACCTGGCCGGTCGACGATTTGACCCGCAGCGCCTTTCGCCGGCGGCTCCGGCGCTACGCGGAGGATCAGCGCAGCGATCAGTCTTACGCGTTTTTCATTTTTTGCTCGGAAGGGCGGGGCTTGGTCGGCGGCGTCACGCTGGCCAATGTCCGGCGCGGCGTCGCTCAGGCCGGGAGCATCGGCTACTGGATCGGCGCGCCTTTCGCACGGCACGGCTACATGCGTGCGGCGGTGCGCGCGATTGCGCCTTATTCGTTTTCCGTGTTGCGCCTGCACCGCCTGGAGGCGGCGTGTATTCCGACCAACCGCGCCTCGATCGGCCTCCTGGAATCGTGCGGCTTCACCCGTGAGGGTTACGCGCGCGAGTATTTGTGCATCAACGGGAGCTGGCAGGACCACCTGCTCTATGCCCGACTGAAGGACGATCCGCAGCCATGAGCATGAAAGGACGACGCGATTTCGCCAGCGCCACGCGTGCAGTGCGGGCGGCCCAAAGCGGCCGGAGGCCGTCATGGCGGGCGGCGGCCCGGCGGACAGCGGCGCCGGCCGGACGTGGGACTACTTGCCTGCGCGCGGCGATCGGGCTCGCAGCGCTTGCGTTCGCCGCCGGCTGCTCCTCCACCACCGAGGACATCATCAACAAGAATTCCCAGCCGATGTCGTCGCCGTCGGTCACCGAGCGCTTCCGCGCTCTCTTCGGCGGCGGTTCGGACAGCGCGGCGGCGGCCAATTCCAAGCCGGCCGAGTCGGCGTCGTCTACTTCATCCAAGATCGCGTGTCCGCCGGCCGATGTCCGGCAAGGCGCGGGGACGCTGCAAATGACCGCGCCCGGCAACGACCAGGCGTTGGCGGTGCGCTATCAGGCGACCTTTTCGCGCACGGCGCGGCAATGCTCGGAGGAGGGCGGCAACCTCATCATCAAGGTCGGGGTGCAGGGACGCGTGATTCTCGGCCCCGCGGGCACCACGGGCGTCACCTCGGTGCCCCTGCGTTATGCGCTGGTGCAGGAGGGAATCGAGCCGAAGACGATCTGGACCAAGCTCTATCTCGTGCCGGTCACGCTTTCGACGGACCAGCCCAGCATGCCCTTCACCCATGTGATCGAGGACATGACGGTGCCGATGCCGTCGAGCGATGATCTCGGCCGCTACGTGATCTATGTCGGGTTCGATCCGAGGGGCGCGCCCGAGGAAAAATCCAAAAAGCCGCAGCGCGGCCAAAAGCCCAGCTCGGGCTGATCGACGCACGCGCCAGGGCGCTTCCCGCCGACGTCGAACCGGCCGCGCGACCGCCGCTCCGCCTGCCGCGGGAAACCGCCCGCATCACCCCGGCGGCGGCGGGACATAGGCGTTGCACCAGGCCTTGATCGGCGCGAGCGACGGATGCGCGAGGGAGCGCTGCAGGTAATTGGCGACGCGCGGCATGTGCCGCAGATATTGCGGCTTGCGATCGCGCTGGTCGAGGCGGGCGAAGATGCCGAGTATCTTCGAGGCGCGTTGCGCGGCGAGCGTCGAATACAGCTGCACGAAGTTGCCTGCTTCGAAGCCTGGGTCGGCTTTGCGGCGGGCGCGGACATAGCGGCCGATCAGTTCGATTTCGAGGGCTTCGGGCACGTCGACCCGCGCATCCTGCAGCAGCGAGGCAAGATCGTAGGCCGCCGGCCCCATGAGCGCGTCCTGAAAATCGAGAAGGCCGATCCGCGCCGTCCCGGATCGCTCGGGCAGCCACAGCAGATTGGGAGAATGGAAGTCGCGCAGCACCCAGGTCTTCGGCGCGGCGAGCGCGGGCGCGAGCGCCTGGCGCCAGAAGGATAGGAAGGCCGACCGCGCGGTCGGCGTCGGCGTCGCTGAAAGCCGCGGCAGGTACCAGTCGAGCAGGAGCTCGATCTCGATCATGAAGGCTTCGAGATCGTACACCGGCAGGCGATGCACGACGTTCGTCGTCACCTGAAGCTCGGGCGGAAGCGAAAGGCCGTGCAGCTCGATGAGAAGGTCGACGGCGGTGCGGTAGCAGTCCGCGATCGGCGCCGGGGGATCGCCGGCGACGACGGCGCGGTCGCCGAGGTCCTCGATCAGGACCAGCCCGCCTTCGATATCGGCGGCAAAGATTTCCGGCGCGGAAAATCCGCGCGCGCGCAGCCCGTTCGCGATTGCGACATAGGGCCTGACATCCTCGGCGAGATGCGCGATCGCGCTGTAGGGCCGCCCGTACTTGACCGGCGGGCCATCGGGGCGTCGCGGGGCATTCATCAGAATGACGCTGCGGTCGCCGAGGGTGAGCCGCTCGTAGCAGCGGGTCGAGGCGTCGCCGGCGAGACGCAGCCTTTCGGCCTCGGCAAAGCCCGCTTTCTCCAGGAAGTTCCGTGTCTTCGCGAGCCGCGCCGCGCGCGGCGCAAATGCCTTGCGGCCGGTGATGGATACGGTGCGGCGGTCCGGCCCGTGTTCGGCGTCGAGCTTGATCTCGATCTCCAGGCGGTTGGGGGGAAGCAGATCGGGCGCCCGGTCCGGCCATTCGATCAGCACCACGGCGCCGGTCGGCAGATCCTCGAAGCCGAGCTCGCGCAGATCGTCCGGCCCGGAGAGCCGGTAGAAATCGGCATGCACCAGCACAAAGCGCGGCAATTCATAGCTCTGCATGAGCGTGAAGGTGGGGCTCGGCACGTCGAGCGCCGGATTGCCGGCCAGATGGCGGATGATCGCGCGCGCGAGCATCGTCTTGCCCGCGCCGAGATCGCCGGAAAGGGTGACGACGTCGCCCGGATCAAGCGCGTTGGCAAGATCGATGGCGAGGTCGCCCATCGCCTGTTCGTTTGGAAGGGTCAGGGTGAGGCTTGCGCCGCCCGACGAGGTGGGGTCCATCATGCCCTAACGGTACAACTATTCGGCAGCCGTTTGCGCGGCTGTCCCGGGAAGCGGAAACGTACACACCACCGTCGTCCCGTGTCCAATCGCCGATTCGATCTTTACCCGACCGCCGTGCAATTCGACAAAGGAACGGACGATCGACAGCCCGAGCCCGGCGCCACGATGGCTCGAACCGCGCGGATCCGTCTCGAACAGGTCGAACACCTTATCCGCCATCTCGGCCGGAATGCCGGGCCCCTGGTCGCTCACCCTGAACACCACCGCTTCGTCGGTGCGCTCGGCGTGCAGCGCGACGCGGCCGCCGCGCGGCGAAAAGCCGATTGCGTTCGACAGCAGGTTGAACAGAACCTGCCGGATGCGCCGGCCGTCGCCGACGAAGCTGCCGATGTCCGGGGCGGCGCGCAGGTCGAGGGCGATATTGTCGCGGACGAGGCGGTCCTGGACGCCTTCGGCGGCGGCTTCCATGGTTGCGCGGATGTCCACCGATCCGAGGTTCAGCGTCATCGCCCCGGCGTCGATCGTCGCGAGATCGAGGATGTTGTTGATGATCGCGAGCAGCGCATTGGTCGATGCGGTGATGTAGCCGAGGTATTCGGCCTGTTTTTCCGTGAGCGGCCCGGTGGTGGGGTCGCCGAGGAAATGGGCGAAACCGATGATGTTGGTGAGCGGCGAGCGCAGCTCGTAGGAGACGTGGTGGACAAAGTCGAGCTTCATCTCGTCGGCGGCGATCAGCGCCTCGTTGCGCTCGCGCAGCGCGCGTTCCACGTTCACCGAGTCGGTCACGTCCTGGAAGGTGACGAGCGTTCCCCCGTCCGGGAGCGGGACGGTGGCGAAATCCAGCACGCTGCCGTCGCTGCGCTCGATCCGGCTCGCGATGGGATCGCGTTTATCGAGCGCCGTGATCGCCGCCCGCAGCGCGCTCCAGGTGGCGTCCTCGCGGTGCAACGGCCGGCACAGGTCGATCACCGCCTCGATATGCGGCCGCTCGGCCAGATCGGCCGGCGCGATCTTCCAAAGGCGGGCGAAAGCCGGATTGAACAGGCGTAGCCGCCCGTCGCTTCCGAACACGGCAACCGCTTCGGTGAGATTGTCGAGGGTTTCGCCCTGAACGCGGATCAGCGAGTCGACCCGGCGCTCCTGGTCGAGCCGCTCGGTGATGTCGTCGAACAGGTAGGTGACGCCGCCTTGCGGATTGGCCGTGGTGACGACGCGGAGCGTGCGCCGGTCCGGCAGGTGCCACTCGTGCTGTTCGGTCGCGGCCGATTGATAGGCCTTGTGCAGGTTGCGCTTCCACAGCTTGAAGTCCTGCTGCTCGGGCAGGCGCCGCGCCGCCCGCAAGCGGTCGAGTATCTCGCCGTCGCCCGGCCCACCCTCGAGAAAGGCGGGATCGAGTCCCCACAGCGTGCGATAGGCGGCGTTGTGGAAAACGAGCTTGCGGTCGACGTCGAAAACGGCGACCGCGGTCGCGAGCTGGTCGAGCGTGCGGCGGTGCGCCTCGAGCATGTGGGCGAGCTCGGCGCGCAGGCGCTCGGCCTCGCTCGCGTCGATGCCGATGCCGACCCGGCCGCGCGCAATCGGAATTTCGATCACGTCCATCATGCGGCGGCTGCCGCCGATGATCGCAGGAAGGCGTCCGCAATAGCCGCTCTCGGCGGCACCCCTGCCATCCTCCCGCTCGCCCCGGCCGATCAGATCGAACCCCTGCGCGATGGCGGTTGCTGGATCGGGCGCATCGACCGCGCGCGCATAGGCCGCATTCACGAGAATGAGCTTCTCGCAGGCGTCCCGCATCCAAACCGGCGACGGCAATGCCTCCACCAGGCTGCGCAGGGCGTCAGCTTCGTTCTGCAGGCGATGGCAGCGGTCGCCGAGTTCGGCAATCTGATGCTTGGCGCCGGTGATGTCGCGCAGTTTCATGACGGCGAACGCGCCCATAGCGCGGCCGTCCGCTTCGATATGTCGGCCGGCGAGCGACGTCAGCATCAAGGAGAACGCCTCGCCATGCGTTCGCAGCCGTTCGACCGCGTGCATCAGCTTGCTGGCGAGATCGGCGTCGAGCCAGCGCGCAAAGCTAAAAACGTCTTGCGGGGTGAACGGCGGGGCGATGAACGAGACGTCGCCGATGATTTCCGGCTCGTCGGCGCCCGCCGTCCACACGACGAGCACCTGCGGCTCCGACATGAGCAATGCCGCAAGCCGGTCGACGTCCGATTGCAGCGACGCGATTTCCGCGCGGGCGCGGGAGTCGCGCGCAGCGGCGCGGTTGTGCGTGCGCACCAGCATGATCGCGGTCAGGACCGCAAAGAAAAACACGCCGAGCACCAGGGCGAGCACGGCAAGCTCCTGGGGATCGAGGTGCGTAAGCGCCTGGGCATAGGTGTGGTTTGCCGGGAAGCCGGCCGGGGCTTGCGCAAGCGCGGAACCTATCGTGAGCGGAACTGCGCCCGCCGTCGTGCCGATCAGCCCGCGCATGCGCCGGCGCAATCGGTAATTTCCCCCTGCCGTACAGGCGACATTCGCCATCGCACCGTCCCTGCCTGGCCCGCGAGCGCGCCGAGGCGATCAAGCTCAATACCAGCGCCGCCGCGCGAAGCCGGCGCCCCAAAAGACCAAATACAAAACGCGAAAAACCACCCCGAACGACACAGCCGTCCTCAACTCCGAACGGCCTGGCACACGCCGCAAACCCGGCGGCCAACACGAATCAGATCAATGTACCCCCTTCCGGACTTCGACCGGAAGAGTCCAGAGGGTGAACGGTCGATGGGACGGCGAATAACTGGCGGAACACGGGAG
This sequence comes from Bradyrhizobiaceae bacterium, assembly GCA_016793685.1. Taxonomy (GTDB): domain Bacteria; phylum Pseudomonadota; class Alphaproteobacteria; order Rhizobiales; family Xanthobacteraceae; genus Rhodoplanes. Next base: position 3,460 of record JAEULX010000214.1, on the reverse strand, counting down.
GAGCGTGTCCCAAGCGTCATCCCGTGGAGCCGAACCCGCCGCTTCCGCGCGGCGTCGGATCGAGCGTTCCGACCTCGCGCAGCGAGGGGCGCAGCACCGGTGCGATCACCAATTGTGCAATGCGCGCGCCGCGGCTGACGGTGAAACCGGCCGCACCGAAATTGGCGAGGACGACGATCACTTCCCCGCGGTAGTCGGCATCGATGGTGCCGGGACTGTTGAGCACGGTGACGCCGTGCCGTGCCGCAAGCCCCGAGCGCGGGCGCACCTGCGCCTCGACGCCTTCGGGCAGAGCGAACGCCACCCCAGTCGGCACGGTCGCGCGGCCGCCGGGCGGAATGGTCAGCGGTTCGTCCGCAGGCACGGCGGCGAGAAGATCGAGCCCTGCGGCGCCCGCACTCTGATAGGCCGGCAGCGGCAGGTCGGCCGCATGCGGCAGCCGGAGGATGCGGACCGCGAGGTCGCTCATTTGACCGGCGTCGCCGGCACCTTCAGCGCTTCGGCGATGCGGGCGACGAGCGCGCGCGCGACCTCCTCCTTGGATTGGCTGGGCCAGGCCTCGACCCCGCGCGCGGTGACGAGATGGACCGTGTTGCGGTCTCCGCCCATGACGCCGCTCTCCTTCGACACGTCGTTGGCGACGATCCAGTCGCAGCCCTTCCTGGCGAGTTTCGCGCGCGCATATTCGACCACCCGCTCGGTTTCGGCGGCAAATCCGACGACGAGGCGCGGGCGGTCGGTTTTGCGCTTGGCGACCGTGGCGAGGATGTCCGGGTTCTCCACCAGCGAGAGGGTGGGCGGACCGGCGGTGGTCTTCTTCGTCTTCTGCGTGCCGGCCTCGGCGACCCGCCAGTCGGCGACCGCAGCGGCGAAGACGGCGGCGTCGGCCGGCAGTCCGGCCTCGACGGCGGCGAGCATCGCGCGCGCGCTCTCGACATGGATGACCTTCATACCGGGCGGATCGGGCAGCTTGACGGGCCCGGACACGAGGGTGACGGCTGCGCCCGCTTCCGCCGCGGCGCGGGCAATCGCGTGCCCCTGCTTTCCGGACGAGCGGTTGGCGAGATAGCGCACCGGGTCGATCGCCTCGTGCGTAGGGCCGGAGGTGACGAGGATGCTCTGGCCGGACAGGATCCCGCGCGGGGTGCCCGTTGCCGCGAGCAGCCGCTCGATCGCCGCAACGATCTCCAACGGCTCCGCCATGCGCCCGGTGCCGGCCTCGCCCGCCTCGGCCATCTCCCCCGCGTTGGGCCCGACGGTCTTGACGCCGTCGGCCTGAAGCTGAGCGAGATTGCGGGCGGTGGCCCTATGGCTCCACATGACCGGATTCATGGCGGGCGCGATCAGGATCGGCCGGTCGGTCGCAAGCAGCACGGTGGAGGCGAGATCGTCGGCGTGCCCGCCGGCCATCTTCGCCATCAGGTCCGCGGTCGCCGGCGCGACCACGACCAGATCGCAATCGCGCGCTAGCCGGATATGGCCGATGTCGAATTCGGTCACCGCATCGAACAGATCGGTGAAGGCGCGCTCGCCGGCGATCGCGCCGGCCGCCAGCGGCGTGACGAATTGCTGCGCCGCTTTGGTCAGGATCACGCGGACGCTGGCGCCGCGCTCGCGCAGCCGGCGAATGAGGTCGAGCGATTTGTAAGCCGCGATGCCGCCGGAGATGATGAGAAGGATGCGCTTGGACGGGAGAGTCATGGGGTTTTCAAGCCGGCCCGAGTTTAATCTGGGCAATCGCGCTCGCAGCGCAAACCGGAGTGCGTCGCATCATTTGGCGTTCGCCCGTACGGCAAGATCCGTCTGAATTGGTGGTCCAAAATCCGTATTTCCAGACTACCACCCGGAAAGTCACTTGAAAAACAGCAGCGCCGCCAGCAGCGCCACGATGAGCCACAGCGCGACCGTGCTCCACGGGTGCCGGCGTGTGCGGATTTCCTCGATCTCGGCGACGGTGTCGGCGGCAAGCACGATGCCCTCGCCGGCGGTCTTTTCCATGCGCTCGGCGATCCGGGCGGCGCGGGCGAGCAGGGTGGGCACGGTCGCAAGGAAACGGCCGAGTTCGCCCGCGCCCTGGGCGGCGTCTTCGAGCAGTCCGGCGGGGCCGAGGTTGCGGGTCAGCCACTCGCGCACCACCGGCTCCGACGTCGTCCAGATGTCGAGCTTGGGATCGAGCATGCGCGCGACGCCTTCGGTCACCACCATCGTTTTTTGCAGCAGCAGCAGCTCGGGCCGCGTGCGCATGTCGAACAAGGCGGTCACTTCGAACAGCAAGGTCAACAGCTTCGCCATCGAGATGTCTTCGGCGCGGCGGTTGTGGATCGGCTCGCCGATGGCGCGGATCGCCTGCATGAAGCTTTCGACCGAATGGTGCGAGGGCACGTAGCCCGCCTCGAAATGCACCTCCGCCGCGCGCCGGTAGTCGCGGATGATGAAGCCGTAGAGGATTTCGGCGAGGAACCGGCGCTCCTTCGCCCCCAGCCGGCCCATGATCCCGAAATCGACCGCGACCAGCCGCCCGTCCATGTCGACGAACAGGTTTCCCGGATGCATGTCGGCGTGGAAGAAGCCGTCGCGCATGGCGTGGCGCAGAAAGCTCTGGATCACCACCTGGCCGAGCTGCGGCAGGTCGAGGCCGCGCTTGACCAGCGTCGCCCGGTCGGACAGCGGCGTGCCGTCGATCCATTCAAGCGTGAGCACTTCGCGCGCGGTCTTTTCCCAGTCGACCGCCGGCACGCGGAATTCCGGGTCGTCCTTGGTGTTTTCGGCAAGCTCGGAGGCCGCGGCGGCCTCCAGCCGCAGGTCGAGTTCGATGGCGACCGAGCGCGCGAGCGTCGCGATGATTTCGCTCATCCGCAGCCGGCGCGCTTCGGCGGACAGCCGCTCCATCTGGCGGGCGGCGAAGCGGAACGCGTCGATGTCGACCCGCAGGCTGTCCTCGACCCCCGGCCGCAGCACCTTGACGGCGACGCTGCGCCGCCCGGTCGGCGTGTCGATCTCGGCCTTGTGCACCTGGGCGATCGAGGCGGCGGCGACCGGCGGGCCGAAGCTCGCAAAGACGGAGTTGACCGGGACGCCGAGCGCGTTCTCCACCACCGCTTCCGCCTCCGCTTGCGGGAACGGCGGCATCCTGTCCTGCAGGTTTTCCAGATCGGCCGCGAGCGCCGGGCCCACCACGTCCGGGCGGGTGGCCAGGAACTGGCCGAGCTTGACATAGCTCGGACCGAGCGCGCTCAGCGCTTTCGACAGGCGGTTCGCGCTGGGGGCGGTGTTCGAGCGCTCCAGCAGCCGGGCCAGCCGCAGGGCCGCGCGCGCCGACGCCGGGAGCGGCATCGGATCGACGAGAGCAAGCACGCCCTCGCGCGCGAACACGAAGCCGGCGCGGGTGAGACGGGTGAGATGGGAGAGGGGAGGGATCACGGAACGTGGGCACAATCATTGCCCTTGCCCCAGGCGGGCG
>JAEULX010000186.1 GCA_016793685.1 Bradyrhizobiaceae bacterium | reverse complement strand
TCAGCCGCGGCAGCCTCAAGCCGGAGCAGGCCGACCAGCGCATGGGCCTGATCACGCCGACCCTCGACGCGGCCAAGCTCGGCGAGGCCGACCTCATCATCGAGGCGGTGTTCGAGAACATGGCGCTGAAGAAAGACATCTTCCGCACCCTCGACAAGGTCGCGCGGCCCGGCGCAATTCTCGGCACCAACACCTCGACGCTCGATATCGGCGAGATCGGCGCTGTCACCTCGCGGCCGCAGGACGTGGTCGGACTGCACTTCTTCAGTCCGGCGCATGTCATGCCGCTGCTCGAAATCGTGCAGACCGACAAGACCGCGCCCGACGTGCTCGCGACGGCGCTCGATGTCGCGAAGAACATCCGCAAGGTCGGCGTGGTCGCCAAGAACAGCTACGGCTTCATCGGCAACCGCATGATGGACCCGTATGCGCGCGAGGCCGAACATTGCCTGCTCGAAGGGGCTACTCCCGAGCAGGTCGACGGCGCGCTCCAGGACTTCGGCATGGCGATGGGCATTCTCGCGGTGTTCGACCTTGCCGGCGTCGAGGTCGGCCCCTCGACGCGCCGCGAGCGCAGGCATCTCCTGCCCAAGGATCCGGGCTACTACCGCTGTTCGGACATGCTGGTCGAGAAGGGCTGGCTTGGCCAGAAGACCGGGCGCGGCTATTACCGCTACGACAATCCCGGTCACAAGCGCACGCCCGACGCGGAGGCCGCGGAAATGTTCTGGGAGGAAGGCAAGCGGCTCGGCGTCGCGCGCCGCAATCCCGACCGGCGCGAGATCCAGGAGCGCTGCTTCTTCTCCATGATCAACGAGGGCGCGCTTTTGCTCGAGGAAGGCGTCGCGCTGCGGGCGGGCGACATCGACGTCGTTTACGCCTCGGGTTACGGCTTCCCGCGCTACCGCGGCGGCCCGATGTTCTACGCCGATACGATCGGCCTGAAAGTCATCCACGACCGCCTTCTCGAGTTCAAGCGCACGCTCGATCCGCAATATTGGACGCCCGCGCCGCTGCTCGCGAAGCTCGCCGCGGACGGCTCTACCTTTGCGCAGTGGGATGCCGGGCGGCAATAACAGGGGGCGAGACGATGACTGGAGCCTTTATTCCGTACGGCGTTTACTGGTCGACCCCGTTCGCCAAGTGGCAGGGCGCGCTCGCCAATCTGCACAGCCTCAAGCTCGTGGCGCGCACCGGCAAGAGCGTGCTCGACGCAAAGAAATTCCCGCAGGAGGCGATCGACCTCGCCATCCTCGGCGTCACCAATCCGCAGAAGAGCAGCTTCTATGGATTGCCGTGGGTCACCGGCATGATGGGGCTGGAAAACGTGACCGGCCCGACCGTGCAACAGGCCTGCGCCACCAGCGCCCGCGTCCTGCAGATGGCCGCCCTCGAAGTGAAGAGCGGCGGCGCCGACTGCGCGCTCGTGATCACTGCGGACCGCATGTCGAACGGCCCCGTCGTCTACTATCCCGATCCGGCGGCGCCCGGCGGCCAGGGCGTCAGCGAATCCTGGACGCTCGACAATTTCGCCGAGGACCCGTTCGCCCGTAACGCGATGGTGGACACGGCCGAGAACGTGGCGCGGCGCTACCAGATCAGCACCGAGCAGCAGCACGAGGTGGTGCTGCGGCGCTACCAGCAATACGCGGACGCTATCGCCGACGACCGCGCCTTCCAACGCCGTTACATGGTGGACGTCCCGATCACCGACGGCGGCTTCCGCAAACAGGTCGGCGTGCTGTCGGCGGATGAAGGCGTGTTTTCGACGTCGGCCGACAAGCTCGCCAAGCTCAAGCCAGTCAAGCCGGGCGGAACCGTCACGTTCGCGGCCCAGACCCATCCGGCCGACGGCAACGCCGGGGTCATCGTGACGACGCGCGAGCGCGCCCGCGCCACCGCGGCCAATCCCGCCATCGAGGTCGAACTGCTCGGCTTCGGCATGGCGCGCACCGAGAAGGGCCACATGCCGATGGCGGTCGCGCCCGCCTGCCGCGCCGCGCTCGACGCGGCGGGCCTTACGATCGGCGACGTCGATGCGGTGAAGTCGCACAATCCGTTCGCGGTCAACGACATCGCCTTCGCCAAGGAGACGGGCTTTCCGCTCGACCGCATGAACAATTACGGCTGCTCGCTCGTCTGGGGACATCCGCAAGGACCGACCGGCCTGCGCAGCGTGATCGAGCTCATCGAGGAACTGGCGTTGCGCGGCGGCGGGGTCGGCCTGTTCGGCGGCTGCGCCGCAGGCGATTCGGCCATGGCGCTGGTCCTTCGGGTCAGCGACGCGAAAGGAGCGTAAGCGGCGCCGACGGGCGGCCGCACCGGCGAAGAACGGCGATGCGCATCGGGCACGACGCGCCGAGGCGAAATCGGCGCATTTCATCACCGATGCGTGTGCGGCCCGCTTCGGCTATCTTTACGGCAAGAAGGTTGGCTTCGCGGGCCGACCGCCACAAAACGGCGGGCCGCGAGCGACAACAACCCGGAATACGAGAACAAAAGTAACGGACAGGAAACGAGGATGCCCCCGGGAGTGAAAGATCATGCCCAGCCAAGCGCAGTTCGCGCCGGCCGATGTTGCGCCGACAGACATCCCGATCCGTGCAATCGACTTTGCGCCGGTCGACCTGGTTCGCACCGACGCTCCGGACGGAAGCATCCTGCTGAGCACGCGAGATTCGCTCGCCCCGCATGAGCCCTCGTTGGTGCGTGTATTCCGTGCCGCGGTCGAAACCGCGCCGGCGCGCATCTTCCTCGCCGAACGCTGGGGCGAACGCTGGCGCACGATCACCTACGAAGAGGCGCGCCGGGAAGTCGATGCGATCGCGGCCGCGCTGATCGAGCGCGGCCTCTCCGCCGAACGTCCCGTGATGATCCTGTCCGGCAACGCGATCGACCATGCCTTGCTGGCGCTCGGCGCCATAACCGCCGGCGTGCCGGTTGCTCCCATCTCCGCGGCCTATTCACTGCAGAGCCAGGACCACCAGAACCTCAAATACATCTTCGACATCCTGTCGCCCGGTCTGGTCTATGTGTCGGACACCGCGCTGTTCGCGCGGGCGCTGGCCGCGCTCGATCTTAGCGGCACCGAGGTGGTCGCGACCGCCAATGGCGCCGGCATTGAGAACGTCACCCCGTTCACCGCGCTGACCAGTACCTCCCCCGGTCCCGCGCTCGACGCCGCGGCCGCTGGAATCGGACCGGATTCGATCGCGAAAATTCTGTTCACCTCGGGCTCGACCGGCATGCCCAAGGGCGTGATCAACACCCACCGCATGCTCACCGCGAACCAGCAGGCGATCGTGCAGGTCTGGCCGTTCCTGCAGGAGCAGCCGCTGGTGCTGGTCGACTGGCTGCCGTGGAATCACACCTTCGGCGGCAATCACAACTTCAACATGGTGCTGCGCAATGCCGGCTCGCTCTACATCGATGCGGGCAAGCCGGTGCCGGCGCTGGTCGGCGAAACCGTGCGCAACCTCTCCGAAGTCTCGCCGACCGTCTATTTCAACGTGCCGGCCGGCTATGCGGCGCTGCTGCCGTATCTGGAAAGGGACGAAGCCCTGGCGCGCTCGTTCTTCGCCAGGCTGCGGCTGATCTTCTATGCCGCGGCCGCCCTGCCGCAGGATCTGTGGGAGCGCCTGGAAACGCTCGCGGTGCGCATCACCGGCGAACGCATCCCCCTTACCGCCTCATGGGGCGGCACCGAGACCGCCCCGCTTGCGACCTCGTGCCATTTCCTGATCGACCGCGCCGGCGTGATCGGCGTACCGGTGCCCGGCGTCGAGCTCAAGCTGGTGCCGACCGAAGCCAAGATCGAGGTGCGGGTGCGCGGCTCCAATGTGATGCCGGGCTACTGGAAGCGCCCGGATCTCACCGCGCAGGCGTTCGACGAGGACGGCTTCTACCGGCCGGGCGACGCCGTGCGGTTCGCCGATCCGCTCGACGCGTCCAAGGGAATCGTGTTCGACGGCCGTCTGGCCGAGGAATTCAAGCTGACCACAGGCGTCTGGGTGCATGTCGGAATGCTGCGCGTCGGCGTCATCGGCGCCTGCTCGCCGGTGCTCCAGGACGCCGTCATCACCGGCGCCGACCGCGAATATGTCGGCGCGCTCGCGTGGCTGAACGTCGGCGGCTGTCAGGCGCTGCTTGGCACCGAGGCGCCCGCTGCGCCGGCCGAACTTGCCCGCCATCCCGCCATTCGCACGCATGTCGCTTCGGCGCTCGCGCGCTGGAACAGCGAGCACGGGACCTCGAGCACGCGCATCCGCCGTCTGATGCTGGTCGCTGACGCGCCTTCGATCGATCGGAACGAAATCACCGACAAGGGCTATATCAACCAACGCCGCGCCCTCGAATGCCGCAGCGCCGACGTCGAGCAGCTTTATCAGGCGACGCCCGGCCCCGAGGTCATGGTGATCTGAACAATCGGCGTCGTCGGGCGCCGTTCCATGCTTCCGGGCGAGCGGGCCTCGCCCGCGCTCCCGACCCGACGGTCCGCTGCTATTCGCCCGCCGGACGTTCCTGGGTGAGCGCCGCGCGGTAGAGCGCTTCGGCGTCGGAGCGCAACTCGCGGCGCGAGGCGTCGCGCGAATAGAACATGTGCCCGCCGCCATAGACCGACAGCTTCGCGCGCTCGGGCGAGCCGTAGACCGGAAGCTGGTCGAGGATCAGCTTGTTCGCGTAATAGGGCGTCACGAGATCGCTTGCGCCGTGCGCGATCAGCACATGCGTGCGCCAGTCGCTCGCGAGCACCGTGCGCAGGTCTTCCACCACCTGAACCGAGTTGCGGCCACGCCCCCAGTTCCAGTGCGAACTGACCTCGCCGTTGAGCAGACGGTAGGGCCGATCGACCCGCCAGTTCAGCACGCCCTGGTAAAGCCCGGTCATGGCGGACATCAGCGGCGCGCGCGAGGCGTCTAGCACCGGATCAATGAAATTCGTATCCGCCGCGAAGGGATCGGGATCGAATGCCGTGACGGTCGCATCGTAGGCGCTGCCGACGAGGCCGCGCGAGCGATAGAGTTCCCGTTGGAAAGTTCCGCTGTCGATGCGCCCGCCGAGCCGTTCGACCAGCGCCGGATCGAGCCCGGTGAGCGCCGCCACGCGGGCCGACATGCGCTTGACCGCCGCCTGGTCGCGCTCCCCGCGCATCAGGTCGGCGAGATACTCGCCGGATGCGTACTCCTCGGCGGCCTTGAGCGCCGCGCGGTCAAATCCACCGTTCAGCTCGCGCGCGGTCGCCGCCAGCGACGGCAGGCTGGCGACAAAGGACAACGGCACATGCCGGCGCTGTCCCAGGCTCGCAAAGTCCAAGACGGGCGAAACCATCACCAGTCCGCGCACCCCGACACCCTGGTGCTGTTCGAGCGCCCGCTCGACCTTCAGGGCGCGCATGCCGCCATAACTCTCGCCGACCAAGAACTTCGGCGCGCGCTGGCGTCCGTTCTGCTCGATCCACTTGCGGATGAATACGGCGAGCGCGTCCGCATCTCCGTCGATCGACCAAAAGCTCCGCCGCATCTCGTCGCCGCCGGCAAGACGGCTGTAGCCGGTCCCCGGCGGATCAACGAAGACGAGGTCGGTGAAATCGAGCCAGGTTTCCGCATTGGGAACGAGTGCGGCGGGACCCGACGCCGTGATGCGATCGAAAGGCAGCCGCCACGGACCGAGCGCCCCGATATTGAGGTAGGCCGAGGCAGCGCCGGGTCCCCCGTTGAAGACGAAGGTCACCGGACGTCCGGCCGCGGGGTCGCCCGCCACGAACGCGAGGTAGGCGATCTCGGCCTGGAGCTTGCCGTTCTCTCCGTCAAACAAGGGAATGGAGCCGGCGGTCGCCTTGAAGCGCAGCGTGCGTCCGGGCAGCGCGAGGCTGTGGTCGATGGTCGAATCTGCCGGGAGCCTGCGGGCCGCCTCCTGCGCGCCGCGGTCGTGGCTTGCCGGCCGCTGCTCGGCGTCCGCCGCAGGACGGTGATGATCCGCCTCGGTCGCAGGCGCGGCGGGTTTGGCTTCCTCAGAGCGACGCCCCTGGTCAGCGCCCGGCGCGGGCGCGCTCGGCCGCTGCGCTTCGCTCGCCGGCTGCATTCGCTGATGCGCCTGCGGGAAAGCCGGGGCAGTCAGGCCGAGGGCGAGCACGCCCGTTGCTGCGGCGACGG
>JAEULX010000185.1 GCA_016793685.1 Bradyrhizobiaceae bacterium | reverse complement strand
GAGAAGGGGGAGCGGAAGGCCCGCTGGTTCGAGCTTCCGAAGGCGGTGAAGGCGGTCGAGGAGCCGGGCCTGCGGCGGCTGCTGCGCGATTTCGATGGGTTCGTGCCGATCTGAGGGCCGCCCGCCGCGCCAAGGCGAATTCCGCTCCGATCTACTCGGAATTCGCTCCGGTTCTCCTTCGAGTGGTCGCATTTTCTCCGGCGAGCCGGTCGCGCCCCCGGATCAGGTCCGAGGGCATGCTTTGCCGGAAAGCGCTCTTAAGCCCGTCGTGAAGCCAGGCGACCAAGCCAAGTCTTCTATGACCTGCTATCATTCGGCTTGATCTGCTCACCGCGGGGACGGCATGAATCTCATCCGCATCTACCTGCGGACGCTCGGGCTGCTGGCGCCGGCGGCGCGGCTTGCGTGGGTGCTGGCGGTCGCCAACCTTCTGCTCGCCGCCGCGCAATTCGCCGAACCGGTGCTGTTCGGCCGCGTCATCGATACGCTTTCGCTCGCCCAGAACAATCCCGGAGCATTCCGCTGGTCGGCGCTCGGCGTTCTGCTCGCCGCGTGGTGCGGCTTCGGCCTGTTCAACATCGTCTGCAGCACGCTGGTCGCGCTCTATGCCGACCGGCTCGCGCATCGCGAACGGCAACGGGTGCTCACCGACTATTTCGAGCATGTGCTGGAGCTGCCGCTCGCCTACCATTCGGCGACGCACTCCGGCCGACTGATGAAAATCATGCTGCAGGGAACGGACGCTCTGTTCGGCCTGTGGCTCGCCTTCTTCCGCGACAATCTCGCGGCCTTCGTCTCCTTTTTCGTGCTGCTGCCGCTCGCGCTCGTGCTCAACTGGCGGCTGGCGCTTGTGCTGCTGGTGCTGTGCGCGATCTTCGCCGCGCTCACCGCCTTCGTCATGCGCAAGACGGAGTCGCTGCAGAAACACGTCGAGGACAACTACTCCGAGCTGGCCGAACGGGCCTCCGACACGCTCGGCAATGTCGCGATCGTGCACAGCTTCACCCGGGTCGAGGCGGAGGTGTCCGGCCTCAAGACGGTGATCGACCGGCTGCTCGCCGCGCAGATTCCCGTGTTGTCCTGGTGGGCGGTGGTGGCGGTGCTGACGCGCGCCTCCACCACGCTCACCCTGCTCACCATCGTCGTGCTCGGCGCGCTCCTGAACGCCCGGGGGCTCGCCTCGATCGGCGAGATCGTCACCTTCACCGGCTTTGCGACCATGCTGATCGCCCGCCTCCAGGACGCGGTGTGGTTCGTCAACCGGGTGTTTTCCGAGGCGCCGCGGCTCGCCGAGTTCTTCGCGGTGTTCGACACGACGCCCGCGATCCGCGACAGGCCGGATGCGGTCGATCCGGGCCGGGTGAGGGGACAGGTCGCCTTCGACGACGTCTCGTTTTCCTATGACGGCAAGCGGCCGGCGGTCGCCGACCTCACCTTCATCGCCGCGCCGGGCGAGCGCATTGCGCTTGTGGGCTCGACCGGCGCGGGCAAATCGACCGCGATGTCATTGCTCTACCGCGCCTTCGATCCGCAATCTGGCGCGATCCGCATCGACGGACGCGACGTGCGCGACATGACGCTCGCATCGCTCCGCCGCAACATCGGCGTGGTGTTCCAGGAAGGCCTCCTGTTCAACCGCTCGGTCGCCGAGAACCTGCGCATCGGCAAGCCCGATGCGACCGATGCGGACCTGCGCGACGCCGCGGCGCGCGCCCAGGCGCTCGACGTCATCGACCGCGATCCGAACGGCCTCGACGCGCGCGTCGGCGAGCGCGGCCGTCTCATCTCGGGCGGCGAGCGCCAGCGCCTGTCGATCGCCCGCGCGCTGCTGAAGGAGCCGCCGATCCTCATTCTCGACGAGGCGACCAGCGCGCTCGACGCCAAGACCGAGGCGAAGCTGCTAGTCGCGCTCGAAGAGGTGATGCGGGGCCGCACCACCTTCGTCATCGCCCACCGGCTGGCGACGATCAGGCGCGCCGACCGCATTTTGATGTTCGAGCATGGCCGCGTCGTCGAGGCAGGCTCCTTCGACGAATTGATGCATAAGGGCGGCCCGTTCGCCGAACTCGCCAAGGCACAGTACCTGTCCGCCGAACCGCCGGCGCCGCCGCCTGCCGGACCGGACGAAATCCGCGCCGCCGAATAATCGGCAGGCTCAGCCGCGCACCATGCGCATCAGCACCGCGTCCCTGTGGATGAAGTGATGATGCAGCGCGGCCGCGATATGCAGGAGCGCGAGGCCTCCGATCGCGAATCCCAACAACCGGTGAACGACGAACAGACTCTCGGAGAACGCGCGATCGACCGGCCAGATGGGCGGCAGTTCAAACAGCCAGAACACCGTGATCGGGGCGCGGTAGGCGGAGGTGCCGATCCAGCCGATGATCGGCTGCGCGATCAGGAGCGCATAGAGGGTCCAATGCACCGTATGGGCGATGTCGCGCTGGAAGGCGGGAATCTCCGCGGGCAGCGGCGGCGGCCGGTGACCCAGGCGATAGAACAGCCGAACAATCACGATGAGCAGGAGCAGAAAGCCGAAAGACCGGTGCAGGTTGAAGACGAGGTCCTGCGTCGGTCCGGCCGGCGCATCGACCATGTAGATGCCGGCCGGGATGAGGCCGATCACAATGACGGCGGTCAGCCAGTGCAGCACCCGCGCGGTGAGCGTATAGCCTTGTTGGTTCCCTGGAACGCTCATCGTCCGCGCAGTCATCGCGTCGCCTCCATGATCGTGCCCCGCGGCGGGGTACGGCTACTCCGTCCGCCGTCGTCATGCACCGCGATTTGCGCCAGCCGGCCAGTGGCTTGAGCCCCCGCGGCGTACCGGGATAAGGTCGCGGAACTGCGCAACGCCTCGGCGCAAGGCGTAACATCATCGTGGCGTAACATCGTTGTATCGAGACCTGGATCAAGCCCTGTGGACACGTTTTCCTGGCCTCAGTCCAGCATGGTCCCGTCCGACGGCTGGGCCGACGTGCCGGACGCATTGCGCGCAGGGGCGATTTTGCCTCCGCCGTGGGAGACTCTTTTCGGGCCGCTGCGCGCCGGGCAAACGGATGCATTGATGGTGATCGGCCAGGTCGGCCAGTCGATCGACGGGCGTATCGCGACCGCTGGCGGCCGGCACGAATTCATCAATGGAGCGGCGGGTCTTGCGCATCTGCATCGCTTGCGGGCGCTGGTGGACGCCGTCGTGGTCGGCGTGGGCACCGCGCTTGCCGACGACCCGCTACTGACGGTCCGGCGCGTTGCCGGGCCGAGCCCGGCGCGCGTCGTGATCGACCCACGCGGCCGCCTTCCGGCGACGGCGCGGCTGCTCGTGGACGACGGCCTCCGCCGGCTCGTCGTCACTGGCCGCAACGCCTCGCCTGATTGGCCGCACGGCGTCGAACGGCTCGCACTGCCCGCGGACGGCGGAGGCATCGATCCCGCCGCCATCCTCGCGGCGCTTGCCGGCCAGGGATTCCGCCGCGTGCTGATCGAGGGCGGCGCGGATACGCTGTCGCGCTTTCTCGCGGCGCGGTGTCTCGATCGGCTGCATATCGTCGTGGCGCCGCTCATCCTCGGGTCGGGGCAGGCGAGTTGCATGCTCGCCCCCCTCGCGCACGCCGATCACGCCATTCGGCCGCGGGTGCAGTCGTATCCGCTCGGCGACGAGGTCCTCTTCGACTGTGACCTGTCCGCTCAGCGTCGCCCGGTGGGGTAGGCGAAGAAATCGATGTGGCCGACCCGGAGGTGGGAGCTGTTCGCCGCGAGCAGGCTCTTGCGGCGCGCCGCCCAGCCGTCGATGGCGCTGATCGCAACGCCGCCGATTTCCGCTGCCGCGGCGGCGAAACCTGCCACCTTCTCCATCTGCAGATCGTCGGCCGGCCCCAGGATCCAGTCCGACGCGCCCTGTTCGACGGTGTAGCCGACCCGTTCAAACAGCCCGATCGCGGTCGCCGCCGCCGCCGGGCCGAGCGCCGGCCCAAAGCCCTTGTCCGTGCGTTGATGGCGATGGAACGCGGCGACGATCGCCGCGTCCGAGGGATCGGCCGGTTCGAACCCCACGCGCCCGTCATACGTCAGCGCGGCATAGAAGCGCAGCTTGCGCACGGCGATCTCGGTGACGAGCCGTTCGATCCATTCGGCCGAAACGAGATCGAGAAAGGCCGAGGCCGTGACCAGATCGACGGGGCCGTCGAGGGCGGTTTCGAGATCGTGGACAAGATCGAGCGGGGTGGTGCGAACCGTAACGTCCGCGTTTGGGGCGGGCTGCGCCCGCGCAAGCAGGCTCAGATCATTGTCGACGAGAAGCCAGCTCTGGCGCTGGGGCAGCACGCCCGACATGGCCCGCAGCGTCGCTCCGGTTCCGCAGGCAATGTCGACAACCCGCGCCGACGGGTACGTGGCGACCGACCGGGCGACGGCGGCGAGCACCGCGGTGTTGCGCGCCCGCCGGTCGTAGGGCTCGCGGCGGGTGAGCCATTCGATGGAGAAGCCGCTCACGTGATGGCCTCGATCGTTGCGGCGATGATTTCCGCCGAACTCTTCCAGGTGGGAAGCCGGTCGGCGGCGGCGAACGCCGCCTCGGCCAGATGCTGGCGCAGCGCGCGGTCGCCGATCAGCCGGCGCAAAGCGGTCGCGAGCGCGTCGATATCGTCGGGCGGCACGAGCAGGCCCGCTCCGGGCCGGATCGTATCGGGGATCGCGCCGCCGGTGGTGCCGATCATCGGCAGGCCGCAACTCGCCGCTTCCGCGAAAGCCATGCCGTATCCCTCGAAGCGCGAGGCGAGAACGAATGCGTCTGCCGCCGCGTAATATTCGGCGAGGCGGTCGGGGGTGACCGCTCCGGCAAGGGTGATCCGCTCGGCGAGGCCAAGCGCGGCGATCTCAGCCTCCAATCGCTGCGCCGTCGCCGGATCGCGGTCGCGCGGTCCGACGATGGTGAGCCGCCAATCGAGATCGGCGACCCTCGCGAGCGCGGCGACCAGGACATCATGGCCTTTGCGCGGAACCAGCGCGCCGACCGACAGCAGCGCAAGAGGGCCCGCGGCGTTGCCCCGCGCTCGCGCCACGCGATCGCTGCCGGGCGGGGCGACCGCAATGCGGCCGGGCGGCACGTGATAGTCGGCGACGAGGATGCGCGCCGTCGCTCCGCTGGTTACGATGATGTGGCGGGCGCCGGCGAGCGCAGCCCGTTCGCTCGCCAGCAGGCGGGCGGCGGCTTCGGTCGAGAGGCCGGTTTCCAGCGCCAGCGGGTGGTGGACGAGCGCGATCACCGTCCGGGACCGGCAATAATCGCCTGCCAGCTCCGGCAGCGCGCCATAGGCGAGTCCGTCGATGATGACCGGCGATCCCGGCGCGACGCGCTCGAGCGCTGCGAGCGCCGCCGTTCTCGTTTCGCGATCGGGCCAGGGAAAACCCTCGCCGAGATTGGTGACGCCGACCGCAACGCCGAGCCGAACAAGCTCGGCGATGATCCGCCGGTCGTAGGCATAGCCGCCGGTCGGGGTATCGAGATGACCCGGCACCGCGAACGCAACCTGCCTCACCACAGCGCCGCCTCGTACCAGGCGCGGGCGAGATGGGATTCGGAGACAGTGATGCGGATT
Source organism: Bradyrhizobiaceae bacterium (assembly GCA_016793685.1). GTDB lineage: Bacteria > Pseudomonadota > Alphaproteobacteria > Rhizobiales > Xanthobacteraceae > Rhodoplanes. The sequence goes on along the minus strand of JAEULX010000185.1, from coordinate 4,314 downwards.
GCCGCGAGCTCGCGCCCGTCGCGCCCGAGCGCCCCGGTCCGCGCCGCCTCGGCCATGCGATCGAACACATGCCGGGCGAGGAATTCGGTCGTCGTATTGACGCCGGTGAAGTCGGGCGCATCGTCGAGATTGCGGTAGTCGAGCGGCGCGAGGACGGCTTTGAGCGCGTCATGCGCGCGGCCGATATCGACCACGATTCCGTTCGCATCGAGCCGCTCCGCCATGAACGCGGCGTCGATGACGAAGGTCGCCCCGTGCAGCCGCTGCGCGGGACCGAACACCTCGCCGCGAAACGAATGGGCGATCATGATGTGATGGCGGACTTCGACGGCGAACACGAGGTCCTCGCTCAGGACGGTTGGCGCGACGCGGGATAGTCGATCACTTGGCACAAGGCGCGGCTCTTGGGCGAGAAAATTTGCGATAATCTGCCCGGCAGGTCGGCCAGCGGCAGCGCAGGGGCGAGCAGCACGTCGAGGCGCGGATCGGCGAGAAGGTCGAGCGCGGCGGCTAGCCTGCGGGGGGGCGTCCAGCGCGTACGGTGCGATGGGGCGACGCGTCCCACCTGGCTTGAAATGAGCCGCAGCCGCCGGCTGTGGAAAGCTGCGCCGAACGGCGCCGTGACCTCGGAGCGCCCGTACCAGCTCAACTCCAGAATGGTCGCTTCGTCGCCTGCGAGCTGGAGTGCGGTGGTGAGGCCCGCCCCATTGCCGCTCGCATGGACGACGAGGTCGCAGTCGCGCGGCGCGCCGTCCGGCAATGCAAAGCCTACCCCAAGACGGCTAGCCGGCTCGGCGCGGGCGGGATCGATGTCGACGACCGTGACCTCGGCGCGGGGCAGGGCGCCGCACAGCCAGGCGACCAGCAGGCCGACCACGCCGCCGCCGACGACGGCGATACGGTCGGCGGGACCGGGGGCTGCATCCCACACCGCGTTGAGCGCGGTTTCCATGTTTGCGGCGAGAACCGCGCGGCGCGCCGGAACCCGATCCGGGACGATCACAACGGCGTCGGCGGGAAGCGCGAATTCCGTCTGATGCGGATGGAGTGCGAAGACGGTGCGCCCGCGCAGGTCTTCCCGGCCCGCCGCGACCTCGCCGACCATTGCGTAGCCGTACTTGACCGGGAAGGGGAACGCCCCCGCCATGAAGGGGCAGCGCATGCGCTCGAATTCGGTTTCCGGCACGCTGCCGGTGAAGACCAGGCGCTCGGTGCCACGGCTGAGCGCGCTGTGGAGCGCGCGGATGACGACGTCCGCCGCTCCGGGTCTCGCCTCCGGCTCGGCTCGGAGTTCCGCCTTGCCTGGCGAGATGTACCACAGGGCTGCGGCCCTGCCGTCGCCGTGATCGCGCGCCACTCGCAAATCCTTTATTGGTGTGTCAACAGATTCCTGGCTATACCGCCTCTCCGCAGCATATCGCGTGCATCCGAAAGAGGGCAGGAATTCCCGACATGACCGCAGGCGTGACCGCGGCACCCATCGCGGCGGCGGTTCCGGTTGTGTCGATCGGACGCCGGCGGCTTGTATTTGCGGCGCTCGCCCTTTTGACCATGGCAGGGATGATCTGGCTGATGGCGCGTACGCTCGCGCCGGGCGGCCTCGGCGTTCTCGATATTGTGCTGATTGCGCTGTTTGCCGTCACCCTCCCATGGACGGTGATCGGCTTCTGGAACGCGGTGATCGGCCTGCTGGTCATGCGGCTTGCCGAAAATCCAATCGCGCTGGTGTTGCCGGCGGTCGAGCGGGTGCGCGGCGACGAACCGATCACCGCATCGACGGCGATCCTCCTTTGCATCCGCAACGAACAGCCGGCCACCGCTCTGCGCAACATCGAGCCTTTGCTGACGGGCCTTGCCGAGTCGGGCGCGGGCGACCGCTTCCACCTCTATCTCCTGAGCGACACCAGCGATCCGGCGATTGCCGCGGACGAGGAGCGGCAGTTTCACAAACTCGCCGCCGACTGGCGCGGCCGCATCGCCGTCACCTATCGCCGCCGCGCCACCAATGAGGGCTACAAGGCGGGCAATATCGCGGATTTCTGCGCCCGCTGGGGCGACCGGCACGATTTCGCGGTGACGCTCGATGCCGACAGCGTCATGCCCGCGGGCGCGGTGCTGCGGATGGTTCGCTTGATCGCCGCCGATCCCAAGATCGGCATTCTGCAAGGGCTGGTGATCGGACTGCCATCGACCAGCGGCTTCACCCGCCTGTTCCAGTTCGGCATGCGGCTCGGGATGCGCTCCCACACGATCGGCAGCGCGTGGTGGCAGGGCGATTGCGGTCCCTATTGGGGGCACAACGCGGTGCTGCGGCTCAAACCGTTCATTGCGCACTGCGAACTGTCGGCGCTGTCGGACGGCGGCCCGCTCGCCGGCCACATCCTGAGCCACGACCAGATCGAGGCGGTGCTGATGCGGCGGGCCAAATACGAAGTGCGCGTGTGGCCCGAAGAAGACCTCGGCTTCGAGGAAAATCCGCCGAACCTGATCGAATTCATCCGGCGCGATCTGCGCTGGTGCCAGGGCAATATGCAGTATCTGAGCTTCCTCAATCTGCCCGGCCTGCACTTCGTCAGCCGCTATCAGCTCGCCTTCGCGATTCTGATGTTCGTCAATTCGGCCGCGTGGATCGCCTTCTTTGCGGTCGGCGTGCTGGCGATCGCGTTCGCCGCCAACCCCGGCGCATTGGTGAATTCCGGACCCGGCCACCTGCTGATGTGGTCCGTGCTGGCGATGTGGTTTGCGCCGCCGATCGCGACCGCGATCGACGTGCTGACGCATCCGCGGCTGCGCCGCTTTTTCGGCGGCCCGGCGCGGTTCCTTGCGAGCGTTGCTGCCGCGCTATGCTTCAATCTGCTGCTGGCGCCGGTCATGTGGCTCACGCATACGATCTTTATCGTCGGCCTGCTGTTCGAGCGCAAAGCCGGATGGGGCGGCCAACGGCGGGAAGATCACCGTGTGGGGGCCTTGCTTGCGCTGCGGTGGCTTTGGCCGCAGACCGTGCTCGGCGGGGGCGCGATTATTATTTTGGCGTTCGCGCAACCGGCGACGCTTCCTTACGTATTGATCATCGCGAGCGGATTGGCGCTTGCTGTGCCGTTCGCCGTCGCGACCTCCCGGCGCGAGTTCGGGCGCTTGCTGATGCGCTTCGGGCTCGGGCGGCTGCCGGAAGAAATCGCGCCTCCGCCGATCCTTCGGGCGATCGCCCTGCCGGCGCTCGAGGCGGACGCGGGCTCATCGCCGCCGAAGGCGCGGTTGTCGGAATGCTCGAAGGCTTGCGGTCCATAAGAGGCGTCCTGAAATCGCTGCGCATCTACTACGGCGATCGCGGCCATCGCGACGGCCTCGAGCGTCTGTACCGCCGCTTTGTGCGTAAGGGCGATCTCGTCTTCGACATCGGAGCACATGTGGGCGACCGCGTCGGCGTCTTCCGCCGGATCGGCGCGCGGGTCGTCGCCGTCGAGCCGCAGCCGGCGCTGGTTGCGATGCTGCGCCTCATCTACGGGCGCGACCGGGCGGTGGCGATCGAGCCGAGCGCGGTGGGCCGCGCGGAAGGTTTCGTCGACCTGCTGATCAACCGCGACAACCCGACGGTTTCGACTGCCTCGCGCGCCTTCGTCGCCGCCGCCGACGGCGCCAAGGGCTGGGAGGGGCAGCGCTGGAACGATCGCATCCGCGTGCCGATGAGCACGCTCGATGCATTGATCGCGCGGCACGGCGCGCCTGCTTTCGCCAAGATCGACGTGGAGGGATTCGAGGCGGAAGCGCTTGCGGGTCTTGGGCGCGCGCTCCCGGCGCTGTCGTTCGAATTCACCACCATCCAGCGCGACGTGGCGCTTGCGGCGCTCGACCGCTGCATCGCGCTCGGATATGCGCGGTTCGCCGCATCGCTCGGCGAGACGCATGTCTTCGCGCACGAACGCTGGCTCTCGGCGGAGGAGATGCGGTGCTGGCTCGCCGGCCTGCCGCACGACGCGAATTCCGGGGACGTGTATGCTGCGATGTCGACTGCTCCCTCCATCCTCGAGGGGGAGGGACGGAGAGGGGAGTGACAATCTCGCATTCTGCCCCGCACCGCTTCACCGGACCGCCGGAACGCGCCGCGTGGTGGCCCGCCCTAGCGGTCGCGGCGATCGCGGGTTGCGGCTTCGCGCTGGCGCTGTACGTCTTCTATCCGGGCGTCATGACCTACGACGCCCTCTACGTGTACAAGGCGATCACCGAGGGTAAGGTCGGCGACTGGCAGTCGCCGGTCATGACCGCGCTGTGGGCTTTGGTCGATCCGATCGCGCCCGGCGCGGGCAGCATGTTTCT